>JBMDXW010000419.1:0-7868 GCA_048594965.1 Chryseobacterium sp. | reverse complement strand
TCTTGTAATCATCATATTCCGGAATCTGCAGATTCTCCATATCTTCTTCCGGGCCGGGCTCCGGAACTGCTTCAGGAGTTTCCTCGGAATAATTCTGATCGGTGGTATCTTTCTTTTCTCTCGGATATTCGTGGTGCTTTTCGAGGTACTTGATATCTTTCTGAATCTTTTGTATTTCGGCATTACTATCCTTAATGCTTTCCTTTAAATATTTAATATCATCTTTCAGATAATTAATCTCTTCTTTATAATCAAAAGGCTCTTCAGGCTCTTCGACATAGGCACTGTCTACAACTACACCATCTATCTCAGGAGAGGCCACACTGTCAATGACCACAGCAGCGCTATCTGCAACAACCATATCTTCCCAGTTTTCTTTGTAAGGCTTTTCGTAGCTGATCATTTTCAGAACAGCGCGGCTGTCATTCCAGGCGACAAAAATATCATCATCAAGATTCACGTAAGCATAATTTCTTTTTGTGGAAACCTCCAGGCCATCTTTCTTGACCGAATTGATAAACTCACGAAACTTATCTTTATTATCAACAATAAAATGAGCCGAATACACCTTTACAGAATCATTGAAAGAAGCATAATGATATTGTGGAGCATCATATTTAATTCCGGTCTTGGAATAATCGGTCCACGAATTTTTATCCTTTCCCTTTCCTTTTTTTGCGACTTCCCGGAGCATCGGATTAAATTTCTGCCAGTAGATCTTCTTATCCAGCTGCTTCCCGTTGATTTCCATATAAAAAAGAACATCGGCCGGCATTTTCATACGCTGTTGCGCAAGCGTGAACGAAAAAGTCAGGAATAATATAAAAATCTGTACTTTCTGTAAGGTATTTTTCATGATTTGCGAATTGGGTTATTGAAAAACAATTGTATTTTGGAGCGGTTTCTTCTGAAGGATAAGGTCTAAAATATTGGCCTCCAGTTTCAGGGCTTTTCTGTTCGGAGAAAGTGAATAAGCGTTGTTGGACTGAGATTTTACCGAATTTTCAAACTGCAATACCGAGATATAACGGGCATTATTGAAGATTTCTTTATCGGCAGTACTCATTTTTTCGTAATCGCTTTTGAAGGTATTCACTTTATTTCTTGTAAATGTCCTTTTAGCCGTGTTCTGGCTGTATATATTGGTAGGAACCATTTTCCCGATGATGTTCCTGCTTTTCAGCTGTTCCAGTCCGGCATTGATGTTTTCGATCTTCGTAAAATGACAGCTTAATTTAATAATGTAGTTCTCAAAATCCATGGAAGTCTTTACATTCGAGATGCCCGGGGTGGCCTTGAAAATTCTTGCCGCTTCATTCATTTTAGCTTCAATTTCCGGCCTCTTCGGAACCTTCCTTCCGTTAATGGTTTCCATCTTTGCGATGGACGCCAGCCTTGTTTTACTTTTGCTTGCATTCAGGATGATGGTATATTCGCCGCTTCCGTCAGCATTTACGTGTACTTTATCTAAAATATCGAAACAGCTCGTAAGCATCAGCAAAGTCAACAGTACGAAAAGATGTTTAACATAATTCTTCATAAGATTTAGTATTTATTAAATTCTGCCTTTCAGATAATCCTGCCGTGTATTTTCATCAAGTTTCTCAATGGCATACCGAAGGCAGGTTCTGGGCATATCTTTGTAATACCGGTTTAAATAATTCATTAATTCCAACCTATTTTTGTGTCCCATCTCCCGCAGCATCCAGCCGTTGGCTTTATGCATCAGGTCGTGGGGATGTTTCAGGTTTCGGGTAACCAATTCTTTGGTAAGTTCAAAAACACCATTTTTGATATAAAACAGGGTTCCCACAACCGCGATCCTCTTGTGCCACATTTCATCGGAGACGGAAAGTTTTTGAAGAATGTCATTTTGCTGGTTTTCAAAACAGTAACTGCCGAGGATTTTATAACAGCTTGAATCCACCAGGTCCCAGTTGTTGATGTATTTCAGATGTTCAAGATAAAATTCAACGATCTCTCCTTTCATCCTTTCGTCTTTTGTTTTCTCAAATTTAAAAACCAGAATAAGCAAAGCAGTGAGTCTGTGTTCGTGATACGCTGACGATAGCAGCTGGCTAACTTCCGGCAATGTGATTTCAGAAAAACAGGCTTTGGCCACAGACCGCTGATCAGGAACTTTCACCCCAAGGAACAGATCTCCTTCACCGTATTCTCCTTTCCCTGTTTTGAAAAACTTCGGAAAGAATTCCGCTTTTTCGGGGATGGATAATACGGCCAATGCTTCCTGTATTTCTTTGACAATACTCATTCTAAATTTACCTTCCGGATGATATTCGATTTAACTTAAATCCATCATTAAGAATGCGTTATTCCTTATGATCTAAAGTAACCGTTTCCAAGGCTTCTTCTTCCCTGGCGATCTTGTTCGGGTTGGCTATTTTAGCAATGGTAAGCCCCTGAACGACAATAGAGAACACGACTACACAATAAGTGATACTTAAAACTGCATTGCTGTATTCATTTTTCGGAATGGAAAGAGCCAGCGCAATGGAAACCCCACCGCGGATCCCTCCCCAAACCAGCACCTTTACCGTCTGCGGGCTGAAGGTTCTCTGCATGAATTTGGTCGGCCCATAGATGGAGACCAGCCTTGCCACCAGAACCACGACGATAGCGACGAGCCCGGGAATCATATAGTGGCTTAGATCTTTGATCACCAGGAGTTCAAACCCGATAAAAAGGAATAATACCGCATTCAGTATTTCATCGATCAGCTCCCAGAACTTGATCAGATAATCCTGGGTAATGGATTTCATTTTAAATTTAACATTAAAGTTGCCCATGAACAAACCTGCGGCAACCATGGTCAGAGGTCCCGAAATATGCATCTGGCGGGCAATAAGGTACCCTCCCATCACCACCGAAAGTGTTACCAGTACCGAAATAATATAGTCATCCACCTCACGCATCAGCCTCGAGGTCACCCATCCTAAAATAACCCCCAGCAACAGACCTCCGCCGGCTTCTTTCAGCAAGAGCAATCCGATGCTTTCAATGCCGAGATCGACTTCATTACCGATCGCCAGCTGAAGCACAACCGTAAAGACCACAACCGCCATACCGTCATTAAACAAAGACTCTCCCGCTACTTTTGTTTCCAGGGATTTTGAAACATTGGCTTGCTTCAGAACACTCAGAACAGCTACGGGATCGGTGGGCGAGATCAGTGCACCGAAAAGCAGGCAGTAGATAAACGGAAGATGGATCCCCAGAAAAGGAAGGAGATAAAACATTCCGAACCCCACCACAAACGTGGAGATCACGACACCTAATGTGGAAAATATAAGTACCGGCCGCAGCTGTTCTTTGAGATCATCGATATTAATGTGAATCCCTCCGGCAAAAAGCAGGAAGTTCAACATGGCGCCCATCAGGACTTCCGTAAAATCGATACCGCTCATCAGGTTATGAAGATGGCCGAATGTTCTGGGCAGCACCGCCTCTCCGAAAGAGACAAGGAATATGGAAACGGCAATGGCGATCACCATGATCCCGATTGTGCTGGGAAGTTTCAGGAACCTGTAGTTCAGGTAGGCAAATATGGATGCTAAAACGATTAAAGCTGAAAATGAATAATATAATTCCACTAAGCGGTTTTTTTGTTATTGGGTATTAAAAATCGATATAAAGTACTTTGATGTAAACGCTGTTATTGTCTTTCTGCCAGATGTCGAGCATCCCGTCCTTTGCGGGCTTGGAACCCCTTTCATAGTCTTTCCCAAGGTTCAGGATGTTGAGAAGGATGTATTCATCCCCTACCGAGTTTACCAGGTATGCCGTTTTCTCGGATTTTCCGTCACCCGAACTTCTCATCGCATCGGTAAGGATGCGGAACTGGCTCAGGTAATAGAGAAAATTGTTTCCGTCTTTCTTGGAATCATAGGCCTGGAGCAGGATCAGAAGGACATCCAGATTGGTGGGATCTTTTTCATACAGATCTTTTCCTTTCCTGATACACTCGTCAAAATCACCATTCTTAAAGGCTTCTGCTAGGGTTTTAAAGGCTTCATCGGTGGTAGACACCAGATCACTTCTGAAATTCCTGCCGTAGTACAGATGCTGGGCCTCTATCGTGTCCAGCGATTTGGGATAGGCTTTATATTTAAAAATCAGCTTATCATAATGGTAAGGCGATTTCTGGTTTTTAAGGTCTTTCCCGATCATTTTCAGATCGATCTTCGCTTTCTGGCCGAAGCTGATCACTGAGGTGAGCAGCAGTAAAAGGAACAGCGGATATTTCATTATTCTTGATGTTGGTTTTCGTCCTCGTCATTGTCGAAATATTCGAAGAGGAAATCATTGTACGGGAATCTTGAAATATGGATCTTCATCACCTCATCGTAGATCATTCTCTTCATTTCAGGAAAGTTTTCCTTCGTAAGCGCCGAGATAAATACGGTCGGGTATTTAGATTTTGCCATCCAGGTATTCTTCCATTCTTCAAGAGAAATATTCTTCCGGGTGGAAGGGGTAAGATCGTCCTCGTCTTTCTTTTCGTAGCTGAAATCATCGATCTTGTTGAACACCATCACCATAGGCTTCTGATGCGCATTGATCTCCATCAGAATCTGGTTTACCGAATCGATATGATCTTCAAAACTTTCATGGGAAATATCCACGACATGAATCAGAAGATCTGCTTCGCGTACCTCATCGAGCGTAGATTTGAAGGACTCCACCAGCTGGGTAGGCAATTTTCTGATAAACCCTACCGTATCGGTAAGCAGGAACGGCAGGTTTCCGATCACCACTTTCCTTACGGTGGTGTCCAGTGTGGCAAATAATTTATTCTCCGCGAAAACCTCGGATTTCGACAGGGCATTCATCAGGGTTGATTTTCCGACATTGGTATACCCTACAAGGGCTACCCGCACCACTTTGCCACGGTTGTTTCTCTGCGTCGCCATCTGTTTATCGATCGTTTTCAGCTTATCTTTCAGGAGGGAAATTCTGTCGCGGATGATCCTTCTGTCGGTTTCGATCTCCGTTTCCCCGGGACCTCTCATCCCGATTCCCCCTTTTTGCCGTTCAAGGTGGGTCCACATCCTGGTCAGACGCGGGAGAAGATATTGGTATTGGGCCAGTTCCACCTGTGTCCTTGCGTACGAAGTCGTCGCTCTCTGGGCAAAAATATCGAGGATCAGGTTGGTTCGGTCCAGTATTTTCACTTCCATCTCCCGCTCAAGATTTTTCAGCTGTGATGGGGACAGTTCATCATCAAAGATGACGGTGCCTATTTCGTTTTCTTTTACATAATCTCTGATTTCCTGGGCCTTTCCGCTTCCAATAAACGTTTTGGAATCGGGCTGCGTCAGTTTCTGGGTAAATCTGCGGTCTACGGTAGCCCCGGCAGTGTACGCCAAAAACTCCAGTTCATCCATATATTCCTGAAGTTTATCCTCATCCTGATGCTGCGTGACAACACCTACCAAAACGGCTTTCTCGTAATTGTGTTCTTTCTTTTCTAGCATTAAATTCTATCTGTATTTGTGAGATTTACAAGATACCATTTTTCATCAAAAAAACCAAGATGAATTTTCGTGGTATTGATTCCATAAAGCATCTGCCCCATGTTTTCAGATACGGAACAAAATAAAGGCTTAGCTAAATTTACCATAAGCTTTGGCTAAAGCCTTTTTTCTTCTGATCATGGAAAGTGGGCTGAAGCCCACTTCTTTCGATAGGATCACTGAATTTCTATAAAAAAACAGGATGCCTGCAGAGACATCCTGTTTTTCTTCATAATTTATCATGTTCTTTACTCTGCCGGTTCCCAAAGCTGGATCTTATTTCCTTCAACATCCAGAATATGAACGAACTTTCCGTAGTCGTAGGATTCGATTTCGTCGACTATAACGACGCCGTGCTGTTTCAGTTCCTTGACGAGGGATTCCAGGTCTTCTACCCTGTAATTGATCATGAAATCTTTTTCTGAAGGATTAAAATACGTACTGCTTCCCGGAAAAGGGTTCCATTGCGTAATGCCTGCCTTCCCGGTATCTTTTTCCAGCCACTCAAAGCTTGTTCCATAAGGTGTGGTATCAAATCCAAGGTGTGTTTTGTACCACTCATTCACTGCTTCAGGGTCTTTGCATTTAAAGAAAACCCCACCGATTCCTGTTACTTTTTTCATTTTGCTTTAATTATTTATTGCTATTTCTTTTAATCCTAACCTTCCAGCGGCATCACTGGTATGCAGAACTCCAGGTCAAAATGACTCCAGTCGCTTATATTTTCTTTATCCGGGAAGACCTCCATGGCGGGCATGTGCCTGCATTCATAGGCACTGCGGATGAGCCAGATATCAAACATATAATTCATGGCTGCCGTCACCTCACCGAGATCACCGGATACTTTGGTCACGGCGTAAGTGCATGCGGGCAAAACGGTGGTCTGCATAAGGCTGTTGCCGGCTATCCTGAAATGATCGGGAAGGGTGATGCAGACTTCATACCTGTATTTTTCTTTTGGGGTCACATCCGGATCATCCAGCGACATCCCGAAAACCGTTTCCGTTTCAAAAAGACCATGCTCTTTCGCCCAGTCTTCCATTTCCTTAAAGGCATCCTGGACCACTCCGTCCCTGAAAGCATCCACAACCCGGATATAGGCGATCTTTCTCTCCGGAAACGCCCTGATCTCTACCGGAAATCTTTTCTGCAGTTCCTCTTCATCTGTACTGCAAGAATAAGTATTTGCAGGGTATAATGCTTTGCGGATCTTGCTATTTTTGATCTCCGTTCCGTTTCTGTATTCGGTGGGGCTGATCCCGAAATAATTCCTGAACAGCCTCGAAAACGGAGAAGAGCCCGAAAAGCAGCATTCCAGGGCAATATCAGAAATTCTTTTTCCGGAAAACCTCAGGAGCCGGGCCGCTTTTTCCATACGGATGCGGTTGATAAAATTCTTAACAGTCTCACCCGTTACCGCCACAAAGATCCTGTGAAAATGAAACGGCGAGAAAAAAGCTTCCGCAGCCAGTTCTTCCAGCGAAATATTTCTATCAACGTGGGTATTGACATAATCGATAGCCCGGTTGACCCGGTTGATATAGATTTCGCTGGTCTTTTTCACTTTTCTGTTTAATAACATCCTGTCTTCTGAAAACTGAAGACTTACGCTGATTCGGACCTCATTGTCCGCGGGTCAAATATAACGTTATTTAGGTCTTATTCTTTTTCTATTTTCAGGATAATCATTTATCAGCCGACGAAAAACAATTCCGGCACTCAACTTACCGGACCTTATCTTTTTTTTAAATGCTCACTATTATTGATCATAATCATGAATTTTAGGCTTTAGGATTGCTAGTTTTGATGCTGAATAATAAACCCTTGTTTATTCTCGGTTATTAGTTTTTAATCTCCCCAGGTTACTCCTGGGGAATTTTTTTTGGAGAATTTATCCCCATGGCGGCTTCGTCTGCGCTCAGCCACCGGTTGTAAAATGGGGACTTCGAGAGCCTCAGGCCCCGACAGTCGACCAGTTATTGTCATTCGTAGGAATCCCGACCTCGCCGATAACATTCGCACGGAAAGATTCGTGTTGAGATCCTTTCAGGATGACCATTGGAGTGGTAATACATCCTTCCTCATATCACAACGGCTGCTTCCCATTCCCATCCTGCGGAGGGGTGGCGGAAATTCCAACGGAATTTACGACGGGGTGGTTCTATTACGCTGCCATACGCCAAGCCACCCAGTCCTTCCGATCCGTCTCCCGGTGGCTGAGCGGAGTCGAAGCCACCTGCAACTGGAAGCAGTAAATCCCGCAATCTCCCTTAAACCACCCCACCAAAAATTCTTTGAATTTTCGGCGCCCCTCCATGGGAGGGGAATTTTTGC
>JBMDXW010000418.1:0-20649 GCA_048594965.1 Chryseobacterium sp. | reverse complement strand
TCAACGTGGATTTGAAATAGAAAATGATGAGCGGTTCCAATTTGCTATATCAGAAATAGCCAAGGTTATATATTCAGCACCTATACTTCACCCGCCACTATCGGCATTTATTGAAAAAATGAAGCAAAACTTTGGTTTTATATGGACAGATTACATTAGACATATGATTCCGGAACTGTCTAAACATCTACCTACTAAAGATGCAATATATAAACTGCTACAAAATAAAATAATTGATTTACCTTTAAATGATATAGGGACAACCATAAACATTCATTTTAAAGCATTGAGTATTGATTGGTATTTTGAGTTTGACAATACACTCGATATGAGTGGCATAGCAGAAGAGTTCATAAGCGCATTTCAAATAACATTGTGTGAAATTGCAACAAAAAACCCTAAAGTATTCCAAGAAGGAAAAGTCGTAAAAATAAAAATTGAGAAAGGTCATTTTCAAAAAAATTTCATTGGAGATAATAATTGGCTAATAAAAATTCCTGAATTTGATGGTAATCAATCTGCGTTGGTAAACAGGCACTACCAGTATATTGGTATTTTAACTCAGTCAATATTACAATCTGTATCTCATTTGTCTAAAGATGAGTTTTTAAAATTCTTTATGGACTTGCTTGCTAACAATAATCTTGCAAGAAAAATTATCGAAGCGGCAGCGTATCAACGTGTATTTAAAAATTCAGTAATGAGTGAACCCGAAGTTTCTAGTGTTCAATCAAAAGATATGATTCCTTTTACAGACGAAACATTCTCTCTAAACTATATTAATTATTTACACATATAAAGTTTTAACTCTAAAGAACAAAATGAATTACTCACATAAAGAAATCATTCTAAAAAATCTAACGGCAAAGAAATATGCGGAAATTTCAGTTGATTTTTTGATTAAAATAACAAATGAATCGGAAAGAGGGGCGATATTGATAGGGGGAAGTAAAATAGATGAATATCTCGAAGAACTTGTAGTTCAAATACTTCCCGAAAGTAATAAATCTTATCAGAATAGGCTTTTGAAATATCCCGGTCCTCTCAGTTCATTTTCAGGAAAAATCGAGTTATTGTATGCATTTAAATATATTGATAAAAGGTTTTACAATTCTCTTAATACCTTAAGAAAAATTAGGAATGAAGCCGCACACTCAAGCAATAATTTCTCGATTCAGAGTATTAAAGCTCAATTAGATATTATATATGATTTTGAACCGGACTTCAAAGACGCAGCCTATCAAAGTGCTTTGGAAAATTTAATAAAATTTAAGCTTCACAATTTGAAACAAAATTTTGAAGATAAAAATTTGCATCTTGACTTTGACTATCTGCAGCTTTGGAACGAGCGGGTTCCAGATCCTGAAAAAGATCCTGAAATAGTTGAGCAACTCACTATCTGGAAATTATCTTACGGACTTGTTTTTTTATGTCTTAAAATTGAAGCAATAATAAATGCAGTAAAAGAGAAAAGAGTTAAGTAACTATTTTATAAACTACCGATTTATTTCTTTGATTATTTTTTCACATATATCGATAACAATTCTTAAATCACATCGAAAGAATTCACGTCTTGTTGATAATCTATAAGAATCTAATTCTTGATGGATTAATTTTTCAGCTAAAAAACAATCTTTAGTATGAAATTCTGTTAAAACAAAAAGTTCGTCTATAACACTGGTATTAGATAATTCCTTACTTCTTTCCTGGGTATTTCTGGTCGTTAATCCAATTTTAAAAGTATTCTTTGGATGTGCTGGCTGCCTCATTATATAGATGTAGCCAGCATTTTTTTCATTAAATAATTTAACCTCATCAATTTTCGTAACCCCTTTGGTGTAAGAATGAAATACATCACTTCTTTCAACCCAAGTTTTTCCTAATATACTTCTTCCTTTCTTATCAAATCCCTCTTCTTCTCGTTCTAACCTTTTCCAAAAACCCGATTGCTCCACCTTGAAATTTGTGTCACCCAATCGTTGAGATTTTACAATCTTTTGAGTGTTAGATTCTATATAATACAATGGTTTTGCAAACAACTTATATTTGCTTGGAACCAAAGAAAAATCCCTCTTTGATATTGGACCTTTGATCAAGGTATTAAGTCCTGTTTCATAATTTACATCGACAATCTTATCTTCATTTTCGAAAGTGTAGTACGGAAGTGCTAAACAATATTTGGCAAAATCGAAAACAGCATCATATGATTCTAATTCTTTAAGATGGCTTTTAAAATAATCTATTGCCTCCTGTTCAGTGAAATCATCTTGTCCAGCCAGCAAAGAAAAAAAGTCGTCACTAAATAAATGATAGCTCAAATTTTCATCTCTAGCCACATGTCTAATATCTATAGATTTAGTTTCTAGATCGAACAAGACAGCTACACTATGCAGCCACAGGTCGTCTCTTCCATCTAAATGAACAACCTTTGGAGTTTCGTGAGTTTCTTCTAAATGTCTTCTAAGTTCTTTTTTTTCAGGTCTAATTGATTCTTTGATAGATTCAACTGTTTTATCTTTAAAATATTCTTCGGCTTTTTCGCGGTCATAAGATTCACCAGCTTGCATAAGCATAGACACTTCATTTCCTTGTCTGATAAGAGATAAGCCCGATATATAAAAAGGTCTTTCTTTATCATTAGAAAAATTAATCTCATCAAAACCTGAATTAAAACTATAATGATGAATTACTTTTTCTGGAATGTTATCGTAAAAATCAATTTTATTCAGGTCAAAATCCTTATTCGTTATAAAATCGAGAAAATCATATAAAGATAACTCATATGATTCTTCTTCTTCAACGAGTTGTAGAATAGAATTTTTAAAATTATAGGTGAAAAATAATTCTAGCACATTGAATGAGATAGGAAATGCCCCTGTCCCCATAGAAAGATATCTTCTGGCATAATCTTTCAAATAATCCCTTAATATTTTTTCATTTGATCTATCTAATCCATTTAAAAGCTGAACTGTTACGATTTTTCTTCCAATATCATATTGCTTTTTCATTTCCTTCCATAATTCAGGATTTTTAGCCGCAAATCTCTCAATGTCATTTTTGTTGATTTTAGGGCCAGTTTGTGAAAAAATGTTTCGTGGTCTCATCTATAGTTTTTGAATATACTCAAATATAAGTATATTCAAATTATTTGGTATCTAAATTATTTTAAAAACTGTTTTTGAATTTGTAAAAGTGAATCTTTTTGAGGATAATACTTAAAGTAATCCAACACTTGTAATATGATTAAATTCGAAAGATTAATGCCACCCTCTAAGATTTCCAGTTTAGAATATTCTTGATTTATTGAAATTGTATCTGCCTGTGTGGTTCTTTCAGTAACGAATGGAACATTATAATCACTATCTAGATGTAATTTTCGGCCCTTCATTTTATTAAATGTTATAGAAACTCTTACACCATCATCATATAAACCCTCTAAAGTTAAACGCTCTATAAAAACAAATAGCTGAGTGAGATAATGTACTATTGTTGTATAATAAAATAAGTATTCACCTGAAGGAAATTTGGAAGACATTGCCCCTCTAATGGCATCGCCTTCAAGCCAATCCTCTACAAAGCTATTAAGCAGGCAAAAATTTTCAGACAAATGCATTCTCCAAATTTCTTTTCTGCTTCCTAAGTCGGAAATACTCTGATAAGAATTTTCTGCCGTAGATAGGGCTCCTTCACGTTCGTTTCTCGGCACCCATGGTAATGACCAGTGAGCTTCCACTTGCGCTTTATCAACAACTTCAAAACATCTTTTCAAACTTCCTAAGTTGCCTTTTTTTATAGGAGTAATATAAACCTCACAATTTCCTCTTGATTATCAAGCGTCCTATCATTGATGAATTCCTTCCTGACAATTTTGAGATTATTTTCCTTATTGAACATCTTCAATCATTTTTATAATAGGTTCTTAATTAGATAGCGTTACTCTTATCGGTATTAAAAAGAAATAAAGCCTTCTCAGCATCTACTATTATTTTTCGTCCCTCCTGAACAAGTGCTTCATTAATTTTTCCACTTTTCTTTAATCTCATAGCTGATGAAACACTACAGCCAAATAATTTGGCTATACCTTTAAGTCCATAAACATATTGATTATCCATTTTTTTTCTACCATGTTTTAGAGTAACATCCTTTCTTGAGCTGTTATTCCTACTTTCATTTATCAGGAATAGAAACTCTTCCCCTGTCATCTGCCATATAAATTTCTTTTTCAATTGTTCTATTTTCATCTTTGAGAGTTGAGAATATTATAAGTTTGACTTAGTTTATCAGTATAATTAACAGCATCTTCTTTTATTTCGAATAATGACTTGTAACTATTTTGCAAAAGCCACAGGTCTATTTTTTTCCTTTCAAAAAATAAAACTTTCCCATTGGGTTTAGAATACGGGATTAATGATTGATGAACTAATTTGTAAATCGTAGATTTGGTAAAACCTGTATATTCTGAAAGCTCCTCTACGTTTAAAATTTCTTTTAAACCCACTACAAACTTCTCTATACGGTCTAATTTTTTTAAGATAAGATCATAATCCATTGCTTAATATTTTAAGATTAGTGAAGCAAAAGAATCTAAATCAAAAAATAAAAAAGGTGGAAAACATGTGTTTTCCACCTTTAAACAGCTAAATTCAACTAAAATTAGCCTATTTTGTTATTTCTTAAGATCCCTAAAAATCAAATTGAGGTCAGTTGAAAGTCTTGATGTTGGAGCTGAAGTACTTCCAAATTGTTTTATATCATAAAAATCTCCTTTTTTAGAATTTATGAACAGTTTAACAAAATCTTTCTGTTTCATTCTTCCGAGTTTTGGAAAATGTTGAGCTAACAAATTATAAAACTCTCTGAACGCAGGAACTGTCATATTTAGTCTTATTGGCTCAACTAAAAATTGAATCTCAAAATCATCTTGTGATAATTCATCGTCGATAAATGAATATTTTCTTAAACTTTCAAAAATCTTAATTTTAATTTCACTTGGGATAACATCTTCATAAGACATTTTTTTAGAATCTTTAACCTTCGAACTTGGCATTGTTAGAGTGAATTGTGCTTCACTAAATTTTTTAACATCTTTATGTCTTAAATAAAACAACATCCCTGTAAACAATAAAAAAACAGTAAGTGACAATACATTCAACAGAGTTAAGCAAATCGAATCTTCAGTTTCACCCTTTAGTATTTGTCTTGACACCATAACTGAGAATCCAGTAAAGAAAAACGAAAATGTTAATAGCAATCTATCTGTTTTCGGATTCCAACTAGTCGGTTCACCATGCAAATACTCTTTTGCAAACCGCCAAAAGTAACTAAAGGGTATAAAACTTTGTAGTATTGGAACTAAAAACACATACCAGACCAGCCCGTATAAAATTGTACTCATAATTTATAGTTTTTTATTATTAGCTTTTAATTCAGATAATTTTTAATGTACAAAAGACAAACAGCTTATCATTGTAAAAAATATCATGTACAAAATTTATCTTATTATATCTGACTTTCAATATTTTCAAAATAAGGATGCTGAATTTTATAAACTTTCCCGCTATCCTCAGCTGTAATAAAGAAATCAGGATATGGATTTTCATCATTAAGCAATCTATCAAAATCGTGAATAGTATAACATTTGTAAGGACTATTGTACATGTAGATAGTTGGTGCATTAATAATGAATATACCAACTACTTCAAAGGTACTAAGATCAATATTAATTGGAGAGTTATTTCTCAATTTAAAATGATCCTGTACGACAGAAACATTATTTGCCGCCCATTCCATTTTTCTTTTTAATTGTTCCTCATATTTCTCTTTGAAATTATTGTAATCCCTTTTCCAGTTATTATAATCAAATCTTGACCGATTATGTTTACATTCACAAACATATATCCTTTTATTTGTCAAGTCGAGAAACAGAACATCAATATCACCAATGATCTTGTCTATATTAATAAATTGCTTTTTAACTGATTGAAAACTTTTTATATCGATTTCAAAAGGAAATTTCTTTGTCTTTATCAATTCTGCTATGGGATTCTGAAGAACTTTATCATGAGTATTATCAATTTTCTCAATAAACTTTTTTAAATCCTTATTGATCTTCCATTCTGGCGGAAAAATCCCAAATGGAAAACAATTGGTAGTTAATAGCGTCAAACTTTCCCCCCATTTATTAGCACCGATAATATGATATTTTTTTCCGTCTATGGAATATTCTAGAATTGGTCTAAAAGTATGTCTGTATATATCTTGATTTTTATAAAATGAACCTTCAATAGTTAAGGCATTTTCTCTGTTAACTGTCAGTCCAGCATAAAAACTATCAAGAAAATCATGATCAACACTTGTATTGGCTTTAACAATTTTTACTATTTCTGGCAATACTGTTACTCCTAGTCGATTTTGAGGATTTTGTAAAATCTCGGCAACAAAGTAACATAAATCATCATATTTGATCAAATACTTATTCTGAATTAAAGATTTAAAATCATCAATACAATCTGAAAGCGCAACTTGAGAGTCGTGGTTAGGCAAGTCACCAAAAATGTAAGAAAAGAATAGCGGATAAGGTTGATAGGTTAAAAAAGCGATTTCACTATTTTCAAGATCATTTTTTACCCCTATCGCTTTGGGAAACAATTGAGCTCTTGCCAGATACTCACTTGAAATAAATGCCCATTCACCTATATAGATTAGTTCCTCAAGAAAGTTTGAATACTCCCCACTATTTGCTTTCATTTCTAAAAAGAAATTGGGAGCTCCGTTCAGTTCATATTTGGTCGATTGTTCAAGAATAATCTTTAGTATCCTACGAGAAGCAGCGAATTTTTCCTCATTTATACTTAGCTTGTATCCTTCTGTTTGTTTTAAAAAAATATCAATTGAATCTTCATGTAAATTATGACAAAACAAATAAAATGAAAATCTTTTTTCCTCCTTAATTTTTTCTTCCAATTTTTCACAGAAAAAACTAAAGCTAAATTTCAATATTTCTTCAACAATTTTAGGATCTGATATTTCTGAAGCTTCGCTGAAATACTTTTCTTTAATCAATTCAGAAAGTTCAGGCCAATAAACATCTTTATATTTATCATCTGAAGTAATAATTCTTTTTCCTTCAATTATATATCCAGGCATAATTTGCAATTTATAGTTATTAGTATTTTATAGTAAATCATCAAATGTGTATGCAATTCAAACATATATTAAGTTAGACAACTATCAAAAAATAGAATCATAAAATCAAGAAGTATAAATCTTATCATAAAGATCATCGATTTTAAAGTTCAAATTTCGGACATCTTTGTTTTGCAATATTTTGTTAATTCCCATAATTATTAAGGTTGATACGATCACTTTCATCTCCCAGTAAAGATCTTGAGAAAGTATTTCTTTTCCATTGACTTTAATATGTTCATATCCTTGATAATGAAATCCTCCATGCGCAATTTCATTTCTAATTTTAAACACCGAGTCTAAAATAGCCTTCAATTTTCTAGCCTCATTTTTATTTTTACTCAAGTTTATGATACAAAATAATTTTATAAAATCAGATGATGTATTTTTTTCAAACAATCCCTCTAAAGCATATACTAAATCCAGAAGTTTATCCATATCATCAACATGAGACTCCACCGCAATCAAATATCTTTTCAATGACCACAAATTACAATTCCAAACTTTTGCTATTCCCGATAAGTTAGATTTTAGATTTTCAACTCGTGATTTTGTAACCAAAACATGATGCATAAAGACATCTGTTTTAAGATTTTCATAAAAGTGCCTTTTTCCTGAAAAAAAATGAATAATCCCTCCACTGAAAGTACTATTTAATCCCATAAAAGAGGTTGTAGGGTAAGTTAAATGCAATGCTGATAAAAACAAAAACGATATTTCCTTCTGCAAAGCGTTATATTGGTGATAACTCTGCAAAAAACCATGGGGTATTGAGTTCATCGTTTTGATCTGGTCCCTAGAAGGAATTTTGGTTTTTCTGGTAAGATGAGTCTCAATGATAACAATTCCACTTGCATAATGCCACTTTTTGTAGTCCTCATCAACATTAAAGTACGAATATATTTTCCCAAGATTCCCCATAATATATTCTTGAATTCGATCACTATTTACTAAACCAGTCCTAAACTTTGGTAAGATTTTAATCAAAACCTTTTCAACTTCATCAGAGACAAAAGTTTTAAGACCATAATTATGTCCATATTCAATTTTCTTTTCTGAAATCTCTAAAGTAAAAATATGCTTTACATCATTTGTAATATCAAGGATAATTTCTTCATCAGCATCAGCATTTTCATCGACATCAAAGTAGCACGGAACAAGCCATTGTAATTTTGTACTCATACATATAATGGTTAACTTATATTAGAAATAAAATGATTAATTAAATCAAATTTGTATTTTGAAAGTTTTAGTTTACAATTTTTTAGCCTGAGTTATAAGCTCATAGTAAAAATCTTTGAAACTATCATACTCACTGTTTTCTATAAAGTTTTGTGAAATTTTTTTATCCCATAAATTTATTAATAAAACCAAAAACGCCCATACAGGGCTATCATCAGCAGGATTTATAATTTGTAAGGCATTTTCAAGTCTTATATCTATATCAGGATGTTTATTTCCACCCGATAAATTTTGACCACAAAATAATATAGATGCTAGACCAACAATTATGGAAAGATCACTAAGGTTTTTGCTTCTATACTGATTAAGAAGTAAATTGATAGCTCTGGAATCAGCCTCTAATTCCATTTCTTTTAATTCCTCATTATTCAGACTATTAACATTTTTCTTTTTAATGTGCTCAAATTCAGCATGTGCGATTTCATGAAAAAGAATAAAGTTCATTGCTTCAACATATAAATCATTGTTTCTTTCAATATAAAAACCTTCATCTGAGCTACGGTCAAAAAATTCAGGATTTGGAAAATATTCTATATTCCATTTTGAAAAAACCCTGACAAGCGATTTTGCATAATCAAATAACTCCTCAGTTAATTTAATCAGTTCAACATTTTGACTTTTGGGGGGCTGAATATTTCTTTTCATCAAGTCTGGGATTGCCACTGCTTCTTCGTATAATACAAACATGGTAAAACTAATTATCCATAAATAAGAAAGAAACGTTTCATGAATATGTATAATGCCATCTTTATCAATATATGGTTTTTGACCATTAATCAACGGTTCATCAAAAGATTCATAAGAAATGTATTTATTGAGTTTAGAATTATGTTGTAGCAACTTGATCAAATCCTCACTGCGATTTTCTAGTCTTGCTGTCAAATTATGTTTTAATACTCTAATAGGTTGCAAACCAACATGCGTTTCTTTTTTCATGCTTTCTTTCATAGTATTTAGTTTTGTATTTAGCCTTTAATTTAAGCAATTTAGATCACTTAAAGATGAGTTTAAGATCTAACTTTTGTTTATTCACTATGCAAAAATTCTCTAGTAAATTTTCAAAAATGACTTATGAAATGAAACTTTATAATATCGAGATTAAAACTAAGAATCAAGATAATTTGTGTTGAAAATTTACAGATTAATATTTAAGTGCGGTATTAATTCTGATGCTTCTTTCATTTTCTTGTCTACTATTTTTGCGTAAATAGCTGTTGTTCTAATCTCTCTATGTCCTAACCTTTTTGAAACAGTGTAGATATCTGCTCCATTTTCTAGTAATAATACTGCGTTGGTATGTCTTGCGCTGTGGAATGTTATGTGTTTGTAAATTTCGGCTCTATTGCACCATCTAACGATTTCATTGTTAAAAGAGACACCATATTTCAGACCTTTGAATACTCGATCCGATCCCAATTTTCTTTCTCCTAAAATTTCCCTTGCTTGCTTCGATATGTATAAATATTCAACGCCATCTGTTTTTTCCTGTCTGAAGTTAACTCTGCTAATGTCTCCTTCATCTCTGACTTCCGCCCATATCATTGTATTGATATCAGACCATCTTAAACCAGTTAGACAAGAAAAAATAAAAGCCTTCTTCAAAACCTCGTACTTACAAGACGTTTCTGCTAATCTTTGAAGTTCTTCATGTGTTAAATATTCTCTTTGACTTTCAGCCTGATCAAAAGACTTTACTTTAGAAGCGTAATTAATTGAAAGATAACCTTCATCAAAGGCACTTCTTAAACAAGCTTTGAATTTATTGAAATAGGCGTATTTAGAATTCAAGGATAACGGCAAATCACTCTTGGTCTTGGCTTCGTTATCTATGTAATTTTTTACTTTTTTAACGAACTTATCATCAATCTCTTCAAAAAGTAAGTTTCTAGGAACAACTTTTTTAAGATGTACTAGTGTAGAGGTCCAATTTCCATAGTTATTAACCGAATTTATTTTTTCCTCCGTTTTTTCAGAAAAATACTCCAAAAATCTTCGCTTGCTTTTTGCTGTATTTCTAATATCAAACTTTCCTTGTACATATTCAGCTTTTCGAATAGCGAGAATATCTTCAGCTAGTTTTAGGCTTTCTTTATTATCTTTTTTTTCACTAGGAGTTTTAGGATCTTGAAGTAAATACATTTTTAGATATTCAAAATCTCTTATGTGGATACGTTTTCCATCTACGCCAATATTTGAACCTTTATAGTATTCAAGATAAAGACTTATTCTTCCGTCTTTGAGTTTCTTTTCTTTTAATGTTATTAGCATAAGTAAAATATTTGGAGGTGTACAATTGTACACCTTTTAGCTTCCGAGGTGTACATAGGGTGTACCAAAGATAAAAACAAAAGATAATATATGAAAATAAATTTCATATAAATTACTGATAATCAAACAAAAGAAAATAAAAGAAACTAAAGAAAAACAAATTTATTTGCCGATACAGAACTTCGAAAAAATATTCCCCAGTACTTCATCATTCGTCACTTCCCCTGAAATTTCACCGAGATGTTCCAGGGCATTGCGCAGCTCGTAGGCCAGCAGTTCGGTGGAGATGCGGAATGAAATTGCTTCATTGACTTTGTGGACGGCGGTCAGGGATTTGCGCAGTGCTTCAAAGTGCCGCTGGTTGGTGATGACGACATTATTTTCAGATGCCTTCAGTTGTTCTACATAGGAAGACAGCTCGTTCTTCAGATCCTGGATATTCTGGTTCTCGACGGCTGAAATCTTGATGAAATCGAAATCATGGGTGATCGCCCGGCGGAATATATCCTCCACTTTTTCGTATTGGGTCGGGATCACTTCATCGATCTTGGTCGCGCAGATAATCAGCTTCAGATCTTCGCGGATCAGAGATTTTACCGTCTCGATATCTTCGGAAAAATCTTCAGTAGCAGCATCAGCCAGGTAAACCAGGATATTGGCGTTGGCTACTTTCTCTTTTGCCTTTTTTACGCCGATGGCTTCGATCTCGTCCACCGTTTCACGAAGTCCTGCGGTATCAATAAGCCGGAAAGCGTGTCCCTTAATATGCAGTACCTCCTCAATCGTATCCCTCGTCGTTCCGGCAATATTGCTTACGATTGCTCTTTCTTCTTTCAGCAAAGCATTTAACAAAGTCGATTTCCCGGCATTCGGTTTTCCGATGATTGCCACAGCAGTTCCGTTTTTAATCGCATTTCCGTACTGGAAGCTTTCAATCAACGAATTTAATTTAACCTCTATCTTATCAAGCAGACGGACCAGTGCGGTTCTGTCAGCAAATTCCACATCTTCTTCCGCAAAATCCAATTCAAGTTCGATCAGGGACACAAAGTTGAGAAGGTCGGTCCTCAGTACCGAAATTTCATTGGTGATCCCTCCCTTGAGCTGACTGATCGCCACTTTTCGGGAAGCCTCATTCTCGGAAGCGATCACATCGGCAATGGCTTCAGCCTGGGAAAGATCTATTCTCCCGTTGATGAACGCGCGAAGGGTAAACTCCCCTGCTTTCGCCATTCGTGCTCCGTTTTTGGTCAGGGTTTCCATAATACGTTTCCCGATATGCGGAGAGCCGTGGAAAGCAATTTCCACAGAGTTCTCGGTCGTAAAGCTTTTCGGTGCAAGGAAAATCGAAAGCATCACCTCATCGATCGCCTCTTCCCCGTCCATAAAATAGCCGTAATGGATCGTGTGGGATTTCTGCCTGGCCAGGTTTTTTCCCGGAAAAGATTTCTGAACCACAGCCAGCGCTTCATTTCCCGAAACCCGGATAATTCCCAAAGCCCCCACACCGTTGGCCGTAGCCAGTGCACAAATCGTATCGTTATTCATGCCGCAAATTTACGGTTTTTCGCCGCAAACAAAAATACCCTTTATCTATTGCCGTAATTGGGAAACAGTGAATGACCAAAGCAGTCTGCCGACAACTTTAATAAATAAAATTCACATTCGACAACCCACATCATTAGATCGCAGGTTTCTAAAAGATTCAACCAAAACATTTTTTTTAAGGAGCTTGATCCGGCTCTCCGCTACTACTCCTCGCGCCAACCTTCTCCAATGCGCTCCAACAGCTAATCCCTGACACTCCAGCCTTCCAGCCCCGCTGTGGGGTAACCGCTAGGATCCGGGCTATCCGGAGGGAGTACATAAGAACAATGATTAGTCTTTCCAATTTTACGATCCCGTTTTAAACATTATAAAGTTGAGAAATTTCACCTTAAACATAAGCTGTCGAATCGATTCATTTTATCAGTCAGGTCATTAAAATTCAGTTTGTCCTTTGAAGTAAAGAATAAAAAAAGGAAAAATCACCTCAAAGACTGAGATGATTGGGTTGCTTTAAATTTACTATTGAAGAAATGAATGATGTTTATGGATACAAAGATAAAAATACCCGATCCCTATATTTTCAGGATAAACCCTAAAATCCCCTCCGTAAAAATACGGGAACCCATAAAAAAATCGTCCCGCAGTTTTTGCAGGACGACCTTTTTATTTTAATGTTTTAAAACTATTTCCGTGGTCATCAGGAAAATAACCGAAAAATTCCGGCATCCCGAAATTCCGGTCTTCTAAAGCGGGCTTATCAGTTCAAGGAACCATTCCTTAACCTCACCTTCCAGATGCGGTCCTATTTTTTCCTGGCAGGTTTGATGGTACCTGTTCAGCCAGTCAATTTCTTCCTGAGAAAGAATCTCCTTAACGATCGTATCTTTAAAGAAAGGGCAGAACGTCAGGGTTTCAAATTCGTAGAAAGTTCCGTGAATTGTCGTTTCAGATTCTTTTACAGCGATCAGGTTTTCATGACGGATGCCGTATTCGCCTTCCAGGTAATACCCCGGTTCGTTGGAACAGACCATTCCCACCATCAATTCCTGCGGATTCATGTCTTTTCTGATGTTCTGAGGGCCTTCATGCACATTCATGAAGCTTCCCACTCCATGACCGGTACCGTGGTTGTAGTCTTTACCTTCCATCCACAATGGCAGTCTGGCAATCGCATCAAGCTGTACGCCTCTTGTTCCTTTCGGAAATTTTACCATCGAAAGACGGATCATCCCCTGAAGTACCAAAGTAGAGTTTCTTTTGAATTCCTCGGAAACGGCTCCTAAAGCCAAAGTTCTTGTAATATCCGTCGTACCTTCCAGATACTGCCCCCCGGAATCGACTAAGATACTGGAGTCATTGGTAACCTCTTTGCTGCCTTCTTTTTTCGCGGAATAATGCATAATCGCACCGTTATCTTTATATCCGACAATACTTCCGAAGCTTTCTCCTACAAAGTTCTCCCCTTCCGCACGGAAACCTCTCAGCTTTTCGCCGATGGAATATTCGTTCATGGCTTCCTTTCCGGCGTTATGTGTCAGCCAGTACAGGAATTTTACCATCGCCACACCATCGCGCACCATTACTGTTCTGAAACCTTCAAGCTCCGTTTCATTCTTCCGGGCTTTCATCAGGTTTCCGGGAACTGCCGCTTTGATAAATTCATTATCAGCCTTCATCGCTTCGAAAATCGACTGGTTACTGTTTGGAGACACCAACACTTTTTCAGTCCTGAATGCTTTCAGGCAATTGTAGAACTCTTCGTAAGGCATCATTTTGACCCACGCTTCGTCCATCTGTTTACGGGCTTCCACTTCAAGTTTTTCAAGATCTGTGAAAAGTTTCGCATCATTTTTAGTGATTACCAGATAGGCTAAAAATACAGGATTGCTTTCTACATCGCTTCCTCGGAGATTTAAAGTCCAGGCGACATCATCCAGACTTGAAATGATGTGTACCGTAGCACACTGCTCCTCCATTTTCTGACGGATGGCAGCGATTTTATCGATCACCGATTTCCCTGCTCTCTCCACCGGATGTACGAAGATCGGGTTTTTAGAAGGTGTTCCCCGGTCTTTCCAGATTTCTTTCAGTAAAGGAAGATCGACAAGGGTAATATTCCTGGTATTTAATTTTTCAGTAAGAAGTTCCCAGTTGGCATGGGAAGTAGCCTGCGCATTTACCGCCACTTTTCCATTCTCCGGAATCTCGGCAATGATCCAGTCGATATAATGAGGCGTTCCTTCCATCCCGTCTTTAAACAGATCAATGCCGGATCCGGCCAGTTCGATCGGTGCCTGGGTAAAATACCTCCCATCGGTCCACAGCCCGGCTTTATCTTTGGTTACAACCACAAAACCTGCGGAACCTAAGAAACCTGACAGCCATGCTCTTTCCTGCCATTCCTGAGGAAGATATTCGCTCATGTGAGGATCTGCGGAATATACTATAAATGCATCAATATTATTTTTCTGCATTTCTTCGCGAAGTGCAGCTAATTTGTCCTTTGAAGTCATTTTTTATGATTTTTAAAGAGGTGAAGTTACGAATTTAAAGATTATCCGGCAGCGTCTGTTGCTGTTTTTACCGGATTTTATTTCAGTTTATTTCCCGGAACAATCAAAGCTGAGATCAATCATCCGGCCACATCGCTTTTATTTACCGACGATTACCTTCCGGTGTTCAATTCCCCAGTCGGCCAGGGTATTGATGATCTTTTTTAATGTCAAACCATATTCTGTCAGCTGATACTGTACTGTTACGGGTTGCGTATCGAGTACTATTCGCTTTACGAGTTGGTTCATCTCCAGTTCTTTCAGTTCTTTGCTGAGCATTTTATTGGAAATCCCTTTCACATCACTCAGGATATCTGAAAAACGCCGTTTGTTGTAATAGCAGATCGATGAAATTATCGAGATTTTCCATTTGCCGTTCAAAACGTCCATCGCATCATGAACAGCCATAATTTGTTTCTTGTTGGTCTCGTTATCCGAACATTTTATTTCCTCCATAAGTTACCTTGTTACCCAAAAGTTACTGTTACTTTTAGTTACAAAGTTACTAAAATAAATTTATTCATTCTAAATTTGCATCGTTAGGAAATCGATTTCAAAACAGATTAAAACTCAAAGTTTAATATAATTTTCATCATTTAAAATTAAAAAGAATGAATTTCAAAGATAAAAATGTAGTGATTACCGGCGGAAGCGCAGGAATCGGATTAGCAACCGCAAAAACGTTTATTGCAAAAGGAGCGAACGTTTTGATAACAGGAAGAAATCCTGATAGTTTACAGGCAGCATCCGTAAAAATTAACAGCTCCAAATTGAGAAGCCTGGCTTCTGATATTTCCAAATTGTCAGACATTGCAGCATTGGAGAAAGAAATTGCACAAAGCGGTAACAAAGTTGATGTGCTTGTTCTGAATGCAGGAATTGCAAAACAATTTTCACTAGAAGAAACAACGGAAGAAGTGTTTGACGAGCTGTTCAGCATCAACGTGAAAGGATTGTTCTTTACCTTGCAAAAACTCATTCCTCACTTAGCCGAAGGAGCCTCCGTCATTCTTATTTCATCGGGAGTTTCGGTGAGCGGATATGCGCAAATGGGGGCTTACGCGGCAACAAAAAGCGCAGTGGATGCCATCGCCCGTACCGCAGCCATAGAACTTGCAGACCGGAAAATCCGGGTCAATACCGTGGCTCCGGGATTAACCGATACCCCGATGAATCATCAAACACCGGAAGATATCAAAAATGCCATCGCCGCAGCAGTGCCCCTGAAGAGAATCGGGGAAGCTGAGGAAATAGCAAATGCCATCGTCTTTCTGGCTTCAGAGGAAGCTTCTTATATTTCAGGTTCATACCTGCCGGTTGACGGCGGAGTGACCATCCGCAGATAAAATCTACCGCTTTTGCGTCAGCGTTGTCAGGTTTTCAATAGGAAATCCGACAACGCTTTTTATATATTCATTAACCTTAAGATTGTTATTCCTGTTTATTTACTTCAGAAGAAAGTCTGTGACTTCTTGTTCTCACATAATTCCAGAGGAGGAACAGAAGGAACATGGCAAGCCAGACACTCGCAACGACGGCGAAGAAAATATTTTGGATCAAAGGGTGAAGATAATTGGGCTTATAAAATAAGCGTTCCAGCGTATCAAATCTTTCCTTCAATCCGGCTCTTTCAAAAGTATTCCGAATCCCATTAAGAGGTTCCCCACTGTGATCCCGGTAATAAAACACATCACGGTTCAGATCCTTAGGAACTATCTGAGATTCTATATTATATTTCTTAAGCAAAGCCGTAAAGTTCTGAAATGAATGAAGAAGCGAGTCCCGGTCATATTTATAAAGCAGTTTGTATCTCGCTACGGCATTTTGATATTGCTGTTTAGCTTTAGGAATCCCGTGGATGGAACTGTATAACATCTTATTTTCCAAAAAGATACACATCTCCTCATCGTAATCAGGATACACTTCCACTCCTTTGAATATAACCTCCGTACTGTCTCCGGTTACTTTTTTCGAAATAATCTTTTTTGTAACCTCTTTTGGATCAAATCGAAAATCACTCATTCCTGACATTATTTTAGAGCTTATGTTTTTATAATCAGAACTTAATATTTTTAAAGTATCTATACTGTAATATTTCGTTTCAACGGAATAATTTTCCGAATTATCGGGATCATAAAAGGCAGTATCTCTTTCCGCAATCACCGGATAAGGTTCAGGATATAAAATATTTTCCGGATTGAATAATTTATCGGAACTGTAGGAAGTATAATTGTACAAAAACGGATTCAGGACATTCAGAAGCGCCTTGTCTTTATTGAAATCCTTTTCAGGAAGTTCCTGTCTCATTTTTGCATTTAACCCAAAACTGTAGCTGATAAAAAAGGTCAGGGAAAGAAAGGAGATCAGCAATACCGATGCACCGATTTTCATTTTACTGCCAATGCTAAATTTCTTTTTGGAATGATTTCTTAATAATAAAACCAGAAAACAGAACAGAAACAGGCTGGTAATAAAAAAGTGGGAAATAGAAACATCATCATAAAACTTAAATCTGTAAAACTCTGTGTACATATGAACCCTATGAATTCCTTGAAACTTAAAGTATCCATAGGTAAAATAAGCCAGATGGATGGTGATCAAAACAACAACAGACCGGATCAGAAATATTTTTAATTTTTTATCCATAATGGTAATAATTTATTGTTTAAAATAAGGATTTTTCTTAATAGATTGTAATCCTGACATAATTCTAAAATGTTTAATAAAGCTCTATGGCATTATTGTTTTTTTTAAAAACTCTCCTGTATTTTCTTAGTTCTCATTTTTTCATACTCAGCGTCTGAATATGAACTTCCATCAGGTGAAGTTGATGTAAAGCTTGTAATCCCATACCGTCGCTTAAGCTCCCTCATTTTATTCATCGGATCTCTGATATAATCTTCAACGGCTTTTTTATATTGGCTTTCCGTCACAGGAATATAGGCAGACAAATTAAGTTTTATATGTCTGAACTTTTCAATTCCTTTTAATTCCCAGATATGTTGTTTTTTTATGTCTTCGATTTTGACAATCAATCCCGGAAGTCCGCCAAATTTATATGGCCCTTCCGAAATAGGAATTTCATTAGTAAACCACGCGTTATACTTTCTGCCTTTATATTCTATGTAAAGGTGAATTAAATTTGATATTTTATCAAAGTATGTTATCATCCATCCTATTTGAGCCTCTAATTCTGAATTTCTTCAGCATAAATCAAGTTTTGCCAAGAAATTAAAGAATTTTGGAAAGATTATTGCAATATACGAGAAATGGAACGCCAGAATTATAAAAATCACATACGGTTTTATACTCCTCATCATTTCGTTTTTCTTCCGTTACTCATCATTTTAGAAGGAATCGGAATTTATAAGATTTTTAATGACGAACAACATCAGGTTGTATGGATTTTGTTCTCGGTAGTGATTTTCCTGATTTTTTATCTGGCCATCATGCTGAGGCAACATTACGCACTGGTACTTCAGAACCGTATCGTGCGACTTGAATTCCGGCAGCGGTATTTTGAATTATTCGGATTAAGATCTGACGATGCAGAGGAAAAACTTTCATTCAGCCAGATCGCTGCTTTAAGATTCGCTTACGACGATGAATTCAAAATCTTGCTCGAGAAAGCACTTAAAGAAAACATGAAAGGCGACGAGATCAAAAAATCCATCACTAAATGGAGAGCCGATCTTCACAGAGTTTAAAATAATAAACACTAAAATAATATTATCATGAAAAAATGGAGCTTTTACAGTATTGCAATTTTAACTTTACTGTCACTTACAAGCTGCGAAGCAGTAGAAACGATCTTCAAAGCAGGAATGTGGTGGGGAATCATATTGGTAGTTGGCGTAATAGCCATTATCTTATGGCTATTCTCAAGGGGTAGGAACTCTTAACCAGATCTTATGGAAAATTCAGACTTAGAAATCATTTCCCATCTGAAGCCCTCGAAGATTGTCAAAATTATGAAAGATCCGGTAGCATCTGCAAAGGCGGTACATCTTATTTATACCTCCGATGCAGAGACAGCCGGTATCACACGGAAAAAAACCGGCAAAAAATATTCATATTATCGGGACGGTGAAAAAATAAAGGACAAACAGGAAATCACACGAATCAATAAACTCGTGATCCCACCGGCTTGGGAGAATGTGTGGATTTGCGCGCTCGATAACGGTCATCTTCAGGCAACAGGCTTTGATGTAAAGAAAAGGAAACAGTACCGCTACCACCCTCTTTGGAGCGCTCTGAGGAATCACACTAAATTTTACCGCATGCTGCAATTCGGGTATGCCCTTCCTGATATTCGCCTTCAGGTAGAAAAAGATCTTGCCTTAAGGAATTTCGAAAGGAGAAAAATCCTTGCACTGATTGTAAGCCTTATGCAACGTACCAATATCAGAATCGGAAATAATGCATACGAAAAACTGTACGGCTCTTTCGGTTTAACCACGTTAAAAGGCAAGCATGTACAAATTCAGGGACAGAAAATCTCTTTTCACTTCAAAGGTAAAAAAGGTGTAATGCATGATATTGATCTGAAAAGCAAAAGATTGGCAAAACTCATCCAGAAATGCAAAGACATCCCGGGAAAAGAGCTTTTCCAATATATTGATGATGAAGGAAACCGTCATACCGTAGATTCCGGTATGGTGAATGATTATATCAAAGAGATAAGCGGTGAAGATTTTACCGCGAAAGATTTCAGGACATGGTCGGGAACAGTAAGCGCATTAATCGCTTTTAAGGAAATCGGCTATGCAGAAACCCACACAGAATATAAAAAGAAAGTAAAGGAAGCCCTGGAAATTGTAGCCTCCCATCTCGGAAATACAAGTACCGTGTGCCGAAAATATTATGTTCATCCTTTAGTCATTAATCTTTACGAAAATAACACCATCAGAAAATATCTTGATGAATTGGAGCAGATCGAAGAAAACGACGGAAAAGCCGGTCTTACCCACGAAGAAAAATTAGTGCTGAAAATATTGGAAAACGAAAAGATTTAATGGTGAATGGTCAATTGTCAATCTTTAATGCCCGTCAATTTCTATTCGTCTTTTAAACAATTCACCATTCAGTTGCAAAGCAAAATTGACCATTCATATTTGATAATCGACCCAAATAAATGTTGTAAATTTGTATCATAGCAAATAAAAAAATATACAACTAATATGTCTAAAGCAATTTCGCAAGTACCCTTTGCAGTAAACGAGCCTGTAAATTCTTATGCACCGGGAACTCCGGAAGTAAAAAGCCTTATCGCTCAGTACAGAAAAATGTGGGCTGAAAAGATAGAAATCCCAATGGTCATCAACGGTAAAGAAGTAAAAACGGACGACAAAGTTCAGCTTCAGTCACCTCAGGATCATGCGCATGATTTCGGGTTTTATCATAGAGGAACCATGCAACATGTTGATGACGCTATCAATGCTGCCTTGGCCGCAAAAAAACAGTGGAACGAGCTGGGGTGGGAACATCGTGCGGCTATCTTTTTAAAAGCTGCTGATCTTTTAGCAGGTCCTTACAGGGATGTCATCAATGCTGCCACCATGATCGGACAGTCTAAAAATGTTCATCAGACTGAAATTGACGCGGCTTGTGAATTCATCGATTTCTTGAGATTCAACGTTGAATTTATGACGGAAATGTACTCTGAACAACCGGTTTCTGATGCAGGAATCTGGAACAGAGTAGAGTACAGACCATTAGAAGGATTTTGTTTTGCCGTAACTCCATTCAACTTTACAGCAATTTCAGGAAACTTGCCGACTTGTATGGCAATGCTTGGAAACGTAGTGGTTTGGAAACCTTCAGACAAGCAGGTTTATTCAGCAAAAGTAATTAT
>JBMDXW010000417.1:0-2556 GCA_048594965.1 Chryseobacterium sp. | reverse complement strand
ATGAACTGAAAACTATTAAAGATTATACGTCTTATAAAATCCTAAAGTAGTCCTAAAGCACAGATAAATTCAATACATACATGAAAAATCCTTAGAAGTTTATTCTAAGAATTTTTTATTAAAGCTATATTTTAAATAATACGTCAAGTTTTTTTTCGTGATGCATAACCTATAAATCAATGTGCTTCATACAAAATGAATATTGAAGATTTTAAAAGAATATTTAACAAAAAAGCAGTAATTATTAAAAAATAAAATGATGACAGAATCAGGAAATATACAATACAATACAAAAGGAGAAAAGCCTTTAAAAGGGTATCAGATTGTTAGGGTGAGAAATATAGCCAATGCTAAAGAAGTATTAGATAATTTTAAAAATGCTGTATTAATATTCTTACAAAATGACAACCTTCATTATGAAGATCAAAAGTGGGAGGAACTGCTTCCTAAGGGAATTGTAAGTAAAATTAATCAACTAAATGATGATGACTACAAATATGATGAACTCTTGAAAGACATTGATTTATCCATATATAAATTTCAAAAAATAAGAGAATGGGAATGGTACAGCTCCTTAGAAACGGAGAAAGGATTTGATATCATAGTGAAAGGAAAGTTTAATGCCGGACAGTTTATTAGCTTCATCCACTGTCAAAATGTTCCTTTAGAAGATATCAGGATTATAGATGCTGATAAACAAGAAATTTATGAACTGAAAACTATTAAAGATTATACGTCTTATAAAATCCTAAAGTAGTCGTACAGCACAGATAAATTCAATACATACATGAAAATCCTTAGAAGTTTATTCTAAGAATTTTTATGATAACACTATTAATTACAAGCTTAACATTCCGCAACATTCACAGCAATTGCCAGCCCTCCTTCAGAAGTTTCCTTAAACCGGTCATTCATAGAGAGTGCGGTTTCCCACATGGTCTGGATTACCTGGTCGAGACTTACTTTGGCTTTGGCAGGATCGCTTTCCAGGGCAATATTTGCGGCGGTAATAGCCTTGATGGCACCCATCGTATTTCTTTCAATACACGGAATCTGAACCAGCCCTTTAATCGGATCGCAGGTCATCCCCAGGTGATGTTCCATGGCAATTTCAGCGGCCATCAGTACCTGCCCTACGCTTCCGCCGAGAATCTCGGTAAGTCCTGCTGCTGCCATCGCCGAAGAGACGCCGACTTCTGCCTGGCAACCTCCCATCGCAGCAGAAATGGTGGCATTTTTCTTGAATAAAGTTCCGATTTCCCCGGCAACAAGTAAGAAACGGATGATGTCCTCGTCGCTCGTAAAGGGAGTAAATGCCTGGGCATACATCAGCACTGCCGGAATCACGCCACTGGCCCCATTGGTCGGCGCTGTAATGATTCTTCCGAAACTTGCATTCTCTTCATTTACAGCTAATGCAAAACAGGAAATCCATTTGTTGATATTGGTAAAGTTCTCTTCCGCATCAACGACCTGCTGAAACCATTGGTCTTTGTTTTTATAAATTTTATCACCCAGCAGCTTCCTGTTGATCCCGGCAGCCCGGCGGGAAACATTGAGTCCTCCGGGGAGTATGCCTTCCTTATTAACTCCTTTATAGATACATTCTTTGATCTGCTGCCAGATATAGAGAGCTTCCTGTTTGGTTTCTTCCTGGGATCTCCAGCTTTCTTCATTCATTAAAATAAGATCCGAGATTCTTTCAAGCCCAAGCTTTTCGCAGTATTTTACGATGTCGGAAGATTTATGACATGGGTACAAAGTACGGATACAGTGTTTTTCAATAGATTTTTTTTCCTGGCTCATGATGAAACCACCGCCCACAGAATAAAAATCCTGCACAAGCTCGGTTCCGTCTTCAAAAATGGCTTTGAAAATCATTCCGTTCGGGTGATAGTCTAGTGATTTATGCATATTTAAGACCAGGTGATGGCCATAGATAAAAGGAATTTCCTTTTCGCCCCCGAGATTAATGGTCCGGGTATTTTTTATATGCTCAATCTTTTCGCCGATCTTCGTGGTATCAATGGTTTTGAAATCTTCACCATTTAAGCCAAGCATTCCTGCGATATCGGTTCCATGACCGATTCCCGTTTTGGCAAGAGAACCGAAAAATTCCAGGAAGACCTCCTTCACCTCAGCCACTGACCTTTCCCTTTTGATAATCCTGATAAATGCTGATGCCGCATTCCATGGGCCCATGGTGTGTGAACTGGATGGCCCGATTCCAACTTTTATAATCTCAAAAACCGATATTGATTCCATATAGAAAATTCTTCCTTTTTTCCTTCGTACAAAGATACACGATAAATCCAAACGCAAAAGCCGGAGATGAAAAATCAGCCCCGGCTTTCTAATTAAAACTATATGAACACTAGTAGATATTTTTACGTCAATCTTCAATGGTGAATTTGCTTCGCTCGTCAATTTAATGATGACTTAATAAAAATTCACTTTTGACCATTGACTTTTCACTCAGTATGTCAATGGTGAATGGTCAGTTCGCTTCGCTTGTCAATTTAATGATGACTTAATAAAAATTCACTTTTGACAATA
>JBMDXW010000416.1:0-4742 GCA_048594965.1 Chryseobacterium sp. | reverse complement strand
CCATTAGAACTTTATTTAAGTAGGAGATTTCATCTCATCAGTCCAGGGTTTTGACTCAACCATGACCAAAATTAAACAGTCAGCATTATTTATAGAATAGGATAAATTTTGGAGTCTCATTAAATACTAATAAAAATACCTAAATAAGTGGGATTCAGTAGGATTAAGAACTAAATCTGATTTTTTTACGGATTGATCTGAACTTCAGGATTGGCAGGTCTTTATTTTTTAAAATATTTAATCTGATTTAAAGGACTGGAACTGGGATAAAATGTGTGAGCAATCAAAAGACTCGTCCTATTAGTATTTCTGTCAATCACCACCACTCCTTTTCCGGTAATATAGATGAGAGCACCGTCTGATCTTGTTTCTATATTAGAAACGGGATATAGTGAAGGATCAATAGAAATTTTAAATATCACCTTGCCCGAGGTATCCAAAACAAATATAATACTTTTGGTATAACCAGTAAGCTCATCCTGATTTGCAAGCTGCCAGTTTTTGATCTGATCTCCTGGTTCGTAGAGCCATTTTTCCTTACCATTTTTGGCATTAATTGCGATCAGTGCAGATTTATTTTCTTTATCAGACGCTTTGCAGACAATCAGTTGGTTATTCACTAGTTCGGTATTGCCGTCCCCTAAGCCAGGATACTTTTCAGATTGGTACTGCCAGTCAAAGATTCCCTTCTGACCACTTGAATTCTCTTCCGGATGATTAACTTCTGCCGCTCTCGTAAAACCATCGCCGCTTAAGCCCACCGAATAAATAATTCCGTTCTCGACCCCCAGGAACAAACTGTTCTTATTGGATTGCATCTGGGTATAAATAGGGCTTCCGCTGTCAGCAATATCCTCCATAGTCAAATACCCAAAAGAACCACTTGGATAATGTACGTCCAGATAAACAGCAGAGTTAACATAAATTACGCCCCTTTTTTCAATGGGCTGGAAATAATTGTAGTTCGTGGAGTTTGCTTTCTGAGATATGGTCTTTCCTGTTATGGCATCCACTGTGATAAGTTTTGATTTTAATAAATCAGGAATGCCCGCCGACGGTATAAATAATTTGCGATCATAAACCAATGGCTTTGTCATAAAAACAGGCCCTGGATATGCGTCGGAATTTGTATAGCCTGTTCCATCATTTGAGGCATCGTCCAAAGTTGGGTCGGGCTTATAATTGTTTTCCCAACGTATTTTTCCCGACAAGATATCGGCCGCCAGGAGTCTGCCGGATTCAAATGGCATATAGATCGTACTTTCATCATATGAAAAGCGATTTCGATTGCTCAGTGTATCATCTTTAGATAGATATTCCCAGGTGAGCTTTTTTGTTTCCAGATTAAAATTAAACAATTTTCCTTTGGAAGAAACAATTAAGGTTTCGTTGGGGACTTTTGGTTCAGCAGTTGTTTTTTCTGATGAATTGCAACCCCATATAACGGCAAATAATGCCACAGTAATTATTTTTTTTATAGTCATTTTGAGTGTCTAATTAATAGAATCTGCTTAATTTTTTACTACTTTCCCAGTGCTATAGACGGTATATTCTTCTCCGCCATCTTTTTGCAAAACGACTTTTCCATTCACAAATTCAGCTGTAGAAGTGAATTCCGGCTGTACAACCACTTCCTCTTTGAAATTCATCAGACCCCAGCGCTGAGGTTCCTTCATAAAAAAGAACAGACCATTTCCTGCGTAAGTAGCACCTTGATATTTTGGCTTTACGAGAACTTTTCCTGTGTAATCAGCAAAACCATTTTTTCCGTCTTTATTAATAACGAAAAGATTATCTTTAGCAAAGTCTATCCAGTCATAGATAGTGGGCAGAATCTCCTTCCCTTTGTCATTTACCATTCCTTTCTTGTCAAGTGATACCTCGCAGAAACCATTCACAAAGCCTATCGACAACCCCGAGTATTTTGTAGACACCACGATTTTTCCCTGTTTATTGATCAGTCCCAAATGCGGCTCATCCTCATTGTCTGTCAAACGATAAATACTGGCATACTCGTTTCCATCGAAACTTGCAGATTCATAAAAAGCATCTTCACTAATCCAGGAATCTTCTTCCTTGCTGTAATGTCCCTTGACCTGTTTTCCGAAATCATTGATTTCAGGAACTTTTGATACTGTGATATCTGTAGGTTTATTTTTGATTACCTTTTCTGACTTTTTATTGCTTTTTTGACAAGAGATCAACAGTATAGTGCTAAAACAAATTACGATTTTTTTCATACTTTTTTGATAAAGATAAAGAAAATGAAAAGAAATTTAAGGCCTGTTTAAATTTCCTTCAATAGATATTTTATGGTGGATAATTTGACTATATTTCCGGAGTTTTCATTAGAGTGAAAGTTACATTATTTAATCCAATTACTTTAGACCATCAACTGTCTGATAATGTAGCTGCTTTTTTAATATCAAATAAACCTGGAATAAATGATCAATGTAAATCGAAACTGGGTGATCAATCATAATAAAGTTTGCGACCTGTTGAAATAATTTCTTTCTCATTTATTCTCCGCGCTTGATCAGATAGTCACTGACTACCTTGCCTTCCGGTGAGATAACCAAAACTCCAGATATGTAATCGTGATCCTCACCAGAACTATATTCAATCGCAAAGCCTTCGTTGCATTTCGCCGCACTTCTGTAATTAAAAGTAACAGCCGGCTGAGACCAGATGATTGCTCCTGTTTGCACATTAAGGCTTTGCAACATGACAGGTCCATCTGTATTTGCAGTGGCGCAGGTTGCAATAATTAAATTTTTATCGTCCTGATATAAAAGCTGCGGTCTGAAAAACTTTCGACCAGGCAACAGGTTGATACCATTTGGTTTTAATGTGGTCCTGTCAAGAGTCATCTTCATTAGGTTATCAGATGAAAACATATCAAACTTGAGCCAAGTGCTGGGATATGTGCTGTAGATCGCTTTTTCTACTTCGTCACGATTATTGGTAAGTAAATCTATTTTTGGAACGTAATAATACTGAGTACCGTCGTTTGCCATAAGATCAAAATAATCCTGATTGAGGGTAATTTTAGCCAATCCGGAACTCATTTCTGGATGCTTGCTGAAAATAGATTTGGTGATACCAATCAGCTTGTTGTTTTTTTTGTCAATGGTGAATAATTTTTATCCGGGATAAATCCTATAGATTGTTCCTTCCTGATAATCTTCAAATGTACTATTGTAATCATCCAGTCTCCTGATGCGTTCAAAAACCATATCATCTTTGAATTGCTTTTTAGTTACAGGATCGATAAAAACCGCGTGGGTATTCACATAATCTATGCTGTTGTCTTTGCCAACTATATCTTCACGTCCCAGCCGAAGAAAGACTGCTTTACCTGTGTTTGTATTTTGGTAGACTATCTGTCCTCCGTAATAATCATATTTCGCCTTTTCTGTCTCAACGGAAGATGCTGCAGTGGAGTTTTTTATTAAATAGTTAATTACCATAAACATTGTCAGTACAAGAAATATTACTGTCATTACGACTGCAGTTGTATTTTTTTTCAACGCCGGTGACAATTGTGAGCCTTGATAAGGCGTATGATTAATATTGATGTTGATGTCGTCATTGTCAAGGAAATATTCCGTATCGCAGTTGAGACATCTGAAATAATCCGTTTTGATTTCTGTTTTTTTTATGCTGCCGCAATTAGGACATTTAATCGCCTTAATATTCTTCGCCATATTGAGTTCGAATGTTATTGTTTAGGATGCGCTTTGTTGCCTGATTTTCGATTGTACAGGTGATAGTCATTTCTTAGAAATATACCATATATGATGGTTAATATCACAATTGCCAGACCAAGTAAAATTAATGTCAGACTGCTTTTAACAATATTTTCAATACTAATAATTTCAATATTCCAGATGCGCAATATGATTATTCCGATTAGTACTATACTCAGAAGAGCGATAACAATACCTGTAATTTTTTTCATCTCTTTACATTTAAAGTTTATTCAGCCATTCTTTTTTTTTTGCATCAAATTCTTCCTGAGTGATAATATCCTCGGTAAGCAAAAGTTTCAGCTGTTGCAATTTTGAAATAATATCGGCGGCATCTGCATTTAACTGTTTTTCTTTTGCATCATCAAATGTTTTGCCCAACTCCATGCCAACACCCAATTGCAAACCTGCACCCGCAAGCCCGCCCTCATTACGTGCGGCATCACGTAGTGCTTTCAGCTTTTCCATTTCCACATAAGATAATCCACCTTCTGCTGCTGCCATAGATTCTGCAGTGATGTCAGCTACTTTACCGATTCTTTCCGTAGTAGCCGGATCGAATAATGTTCCGTTCAATTTAAAGTCAGTTAACAAGAACCCAAGTTTTTCAACCTCTTGCTGCAACTGTTCACGAATGTTTTTAGATAAAGTGGGTAGTTGCGCATCAATATGCTGATAGGAAACGCCTCCTTGCGCAAGAACCGAAACCAAACTCTGAGGAAATCTGCCTTGTATAAGTTCGCGCGCTTCTGCTACTGAGTATTGGTCTCTTGAGCCTACCACGTTAGTAAAGAGATGTAACGGATCGGCAATTATGAAAGAAAAAGTACCATTCGCTCCCAATTCTACAGGGATTTTATAGACCGGATCAATGTATTTTACCATTTGTGATGTTCCCCACCCCTGATTTACCACCTGTGAAGTACGATAAAAATAAATCTTCAGTTTATGTTCGCTCTCAAAGTTTGTACGGAGTTTAAGTAACGTGGTTAC
>JBMDXW010000415.1:0-11792 GCA_048594965.1 Chryseobacterium sp. | reverse complement strand
ATGATGCTTTAGAATTGGCAAAAATTCTGGAGGAAAATTACTTTGTGTATGAACTTACGGATAATTCTTCAAAATTAGATTCGAATTTCGGAGGAGATATCAATACGAAGCAGTATGAATTGAAAATCAGGAAAGATGATTTTATTGAGGTTGAAAAAATTGAAGAAGCGCTTGTAAAAAATGATCTTGAAAATGTAGAAGAAACCTATCACCTTTTTGATTATTCTGATGAAGAACTCATTGAAATTGTAACAAAAAAAGATGAATGGAACAAGTTTGACTATTTGCTTGCTCAAAAAATATTAAAAGAAAGAGGAAAAGAGATAAACCCGGAACTCTTAATTGTTATCAATAAACAGAGAATTGACAGTCTCTCAGTACAGGAAGAAAGTCCTGTGTGGCTGATTATTATTGGATATGTATCCGCTTTTCTTGGAGGGTTTCTGGGCATATTCATCGGGGGTTATTTAATGTATTATAAAAAAGCTTTGCCAAACGGAGACAGAATTTATGGATTCAACAGAAATGACAGGAGTCATGGTCAAAATATCCTTATCATCTCTGCAATAGCATTTTTTATTTGGATAGGAATTAAGCTTTTTAATTAAGAAATATAAAATGAACAATTTAAAAACATATCAGAATTTTTACTTCGTGGGGATCGGAGGTATCGGGATGAGTGCTCTGGCACGGTATTTCCATGCTTCGGGCAAAAAAGTGTCCGGGTATGATAAAACCAACACCAAGCTTACGCAAGCCCTGATGAACGAAGGAATCGATATTGTTTTTGAAGATAAAGTGGACGACAGGATCACGGCACTCCAGCCGGAAAACACGCTGGTAATCTATACCCCGGCGATCAAAAAGCTTGGGATTTTAGATTATTTTAATAATTACCAGTTTGAGGTATTGAAACGCGCGAAGGTTTTAGGATTGATTACCGAAAACACCGACTGTATAGCCGTTGCAGGAACCCACGGAAAAACAACGACTTCTACACTGGTTTCGCACCTTTGCAAGGAGGCCGACCTTCCGTTTTCATGTTTCCTGGGAGGGATTTCCGAGAATTTTAAATCGAATTTCCTCTACAACGGGTCGCAATATTCTGTGGTGGAAGCAGACGAGTACGACCGCAGCTTCCTGAACCTGTCTCCCGATTGGGCCGTAGTCACCTCAATCGATGCAGATCATCTCGATATTTATGGAGATAAAAATACCATTGAAGAAGGGTTCAGGCAGTTTGCCGCATTGGTTCCGGAAGACAAGCAGCTTTTTGTAAGAAAAGGGATTGATATCGGAAGACCTCATCTTACCTATGCTGTAAACGAAGAGGCCGATTTTTATTCCGATAACCTGCGTATGGAGAATGATACGATCTATTTTGATTTCCATACGCCTGAAGAAACGGTAAAAGATTTTGCCTGGGAAATTCCGGGAATCCATAATGTAGAAAATGCAACGGCTGCACTGGCAATTCTTCATAAGTTAGGAGTGAGCTTTGAAACTCTTAAAAAGGCAATTGCCAATTTTAGAGGTATTAAAAGAAGATATACCAAACACCGGTATGAGAACGGTAAAATTTACATCGACGATTACGCTCACCACCCGACAGAAATTAATGCGGTAATGAGCTCGATCAGGACTTTTTACCCTGAAAAGAAATTGCTGGTGGTTTTCCAGCCGCACCTGTTCAGCAGAACGAGGGATTTCGCAGACGGTTTTGCAGAAAGCCTTAGTATGGCTGATGAACTGATCCTGCTTGATATTTATCCGGCCAGGGAACTTCAGGAAAACTTTGAAGGAATTACTTCAGACTGGCTCCTGGAAAAAGTGACTTTAGATAAAAAGGAAGTTTCAGCATTACATGAGGCTTTCAATAAGATAAAAGAAAAAGAATTCGATATCCTTCTCACGGTAGGCGCAGGAAATATTGATACGCTGTATGATCCTGTCTGTGAGTGGATGAGTAAATATTAATTTGATAAACGCAACGAGCGCAATGGAAATTATATAACCCCGTATAAAGTCGTTCGCAAGGGCGTTTCACTCAGCAAATGATAACTGAAAATATCATTTGTAAATAGAAAAACACAAAGATGACAGAAAATGAAATATCGAATATAGTTTTTTTGATGCAGGGATGAAAGTGTATCGAAAACTTGGAATAGGGCTCTATGAAAATGTTTATGAACAATGCTTAATTCATGAATTGAAGAATAGCGGACTTTGTATCGAAAGCCAAAAGGATATTAGCATCAATTATGAGGGTTTAATTGTCGAAAAAGCATTTAGAGTCGATTTATTAATTGAGAAAAAAGTAATTATAGAAATAAAAGCAGTTCCGGAAGTTAATAAATATCATTTCTTCCAGCTTCTTAATTATTTAAGAATTGCAGAAATGAAATTGGGAATGATTTTAAATTTTCATTCTACTTTATTTAAGGATGGAGTAAAAAGAGCAGTAAATAAATTATAAGCTTGGTCTAAACACCACATAATAGAATTATAAAATATAGTATAATGTTTTCAGCTATCACTTGCTGAGTGAAACGCCCTTGCAAACGAAAAATATAAAGTAAGCATTTAAAGAAAAAACCTTGCGCTCATAGCGTTAAATATAAAATGAAAAATAAATACAGAATAATAAAAATTGCCGTCACTGTAATCATTCTTGGGTTTCTGCTGAGCTTTTCGTTGAAGAAGTTCAGTGGCCAGACGATTACCGACAATAAGATTTCTGTAAAGATGAGTGATAAGACCCCGGTTTATTTTATTGATGAAAAAGACATCCGGGAGATTGTAAAAAAGGAGAACCCTTCCGGAAAGGTAGGAGAGCTGGATATTCCGGCGCTGGAAAAGAAGATCAATGCGCTTCCGGCGGTCGACAGTGCCAATGTTTATCTGAATCTTAACGGGAAGCTGAATCTGGATATCAAACAGAGGGTTCCTGTTTTCAGGCTGAATAAAGAGGGCAGAGACTTTTATGTGGATGAAAAAGGAGTTGAATTTCCGATCTCTAAAACGTATTCCCACCCTTGCATGCTGGTAACGGGAGACGTACAGAAAGATGAATACCGGAAACTGGCGGAACTGGTGGAGAAGATCGATAAAGATGACTTTAGCAAAAAATATTTTATCGGGATCTCAAAGAATAACGGAAACTACAGCCTGCTGACCAGCGAAGGGAACTATAAAGTGGAAATCGGTGATCTGGACAATATTGAGTTTAAGGTGAAAGGCTTTAAAACCTTTGTGGAAAAATACCTGGTGTATCAGGATCCTGAGAAATACAGTATGGTATCGGTGAAATACCAGAATCAGATCGTAACGACTTTGAATCCCAATTTTAAAGAAAACGACAGCATTCTGAATGCAAGAAATAAAGAACTGGCCAAAACGCCGCTCGTGGCTGTAAAGAAGACCGCTGATCTTCCGAAGCCTGCAGAAGTAAAAAAGACAAATAAAAACATAACCTCCTCTTCATTAAAACCAAAACCAGTAACCAAGCCGAAACAACAAAAGAAAACAGAGAAAAAAACAACGGCAGAAAAGCCGAAAGCAAAGGCAAAAGTTAAAATAGAGTAAAAATCAAATCGATATAAACAAATGGAAAATCAAGAGTATTCAGTAGGTCTGGACATCGGGACGACAAAAATTGTCGCGATTGTCGGAAGGAGGAATGCACACGGGAAGATAGAAGTTCTCGGTGTAGGGAAGGCTAAGAGTCTTGGTGTTCACAAAGGAATTGTGAATAATATTTCACAGACCATTAATTCAATCAAGGCGGCTGTGTCTGAGGCACAGTCCAGCGCTGGAGTGCCGATCCGTAAGGTGACGGTAGGGATTGCGGGAAAGCATATCCGTTCTCTCCAGCACTCCGATTATATTATGCGTGAACATCCGGACAAATTCATCACAGATGATGACATTGAAGCATTGAAAGATCAGGTCAAGAAGCTGGTCATGCTTCCCGGTGAAGAAATTATCCATGTACTTCCTCAGGAATATAAGGTAGACTCCGAGGGTGAAATCCAGGAGCCTGTCGGCATGCACGGAAAACGTCTGGAGGCCAACTTCCACGTCGTCGTGGGCCAGATGGGAAGCATCCGCAATATTGCGCGTTGTGTCCGTGAAGCGGGCCTTGAGATGGAAGCCCTTACCCTGGAGCCGTTAGCATCTTCGGAAGCGGTACTTACCAAAGAAGAAAAAGAAGCCGGCGTAGCCATCGTAGACATTGGCGGCGGAACAACGGATATCGCTATTTTTAAAGACAATATTATTCGCCACACTTGTGTAATTCCTTACGGTGGCGGTATTATTACAGAAGATATTAAAGAAGGCTGCTCGATCATCGAAAAGCATGCGGAACAGCTGAAAGTAAAATTCGGATCGGCGGTGCCTGAGCTGGAAAAGGACAGTACCTATGTGACCATTCCGGGACTTCACGGCAGACCGGATAAGGAGATCTCTCTGAAAACCCTTGCGCAGATCATCAATGCCAGGGTAGAAGAGATCCTGGAAATGGTGAATACGGAGCTTAAGGCGTACGGCGCATTCGAGCAGAAGAAAAAGCTGATCGCGGGCATCGTGCTTACCGGAGGCGGATCCAATCTGAAGCACCTTCGTCAGCTGGCCAATTATACCACCGGTTTCGACAGCAGGATCGGTTTTGCCAATGAATATATAGCGAACGATAAAAATCAGTATCTTAAAGGACCTGAATTCGCGACTTCCATCGGATTGCTGATGGAAAGTTTAAAGATCAGGGACAAAAAGCAGAATGCTGAAATCCAGGAACCTGCTCAGGAGACGGAGATGAAGGCAGAAGCACAGGTTGCAGCCACGGAGACCGTTCCGGAGCCTTTGCAGCAACAGGCAGAAGCTATTCAGCCCGAGCAGCCCGCAGCCGATCTGCAGTCCAGGAAAGCGGCAAAGCTGACTTTCGGACAGTCGCTGATGGAAAAAGTGAAAAAATTCTTTGAAGAAGTAGAATAAATTATAAATGGTGGATTGATAAGCGATACATGATCTTTTCCTTATCAATGATCATCAATCAATTATCAATTATAATTATAAAAAAAATATAGTTATGGAAAATATAGGGACACAGGGGTTTTCGTTTGACTTGCCAAAAGGAAATTCATCAATAATAAAAGTAATCGGTGTTGGAGGCGGTGGAAACAACGCCCTGAAGCACATGTACGAAAAAGGAATTCACGGGGTTGATTTTGTGATCTGCAATACGGACGCCCAGACTTTGGATAATAACCCTGTTGCCAATAAAGTACAGTTGGGAACGACCATTACCGAAGGACTTGGAGCCGGGGCTGACCCTGAAGTAGGGGAAAAATCGGCCATCGAAAGTATTGAAGACATCAAGGCGGCGATGGGACAAAACACCAAGATGGTGTTCATCACGGCCGGAATGGGTGGTGGTACCGGAACCGGGGCGGCTCCTGTAATTGCCAAAGTTGCCAAAGATATGGGGATTCTTACCGTGGGGATCGTTACCGTTCCGTTCAGCTTTGAAGGAAAAAGAAGACTCGAGCAGGCGGAAAACGGTCTTGATAAATTAAGAAACAACGTAGACTCCCTCATTGTTATCAATAATGACAAGCTGAGACAGCAGTTCGGAAACCTGGGCTTCAAGCAGGGATTCTCCAAGGCCGATGAGGTTTTAACGAATGCGGCGAAAGGCATGGCCGAGGTGATTACCGGTTATTTTGATGTAAACATTGACTTTAGAGATGCTAAATCCGTGCTTCAGAACTCGGGGACGGCACTGATGTCTACCGGTGTTGCTTCAGGAGAAAATAAAGCGGAAGAAGCCGTAAGAAAGGCATTGGATTCCCCGTTGCTGAACGATAACAAGATTACTGGGGCCAAAAACGTGCTTCTGTTGATCAGAAGTGGTGCGGAAGAGGTAACGATGGACGAAATCGGGGTGATCATGGATCATATCCAGAAAGAAGCCGGACATACGGCCGATATTATTTTCGGGGTGGGTTCTGATGAAGAGCTTGGCGATTCGGTAAGCGTTCTTGTGATCGCTACAGGGTTCTCAAACGACAACAAAAAGTTTTCCGGGCCTACAGAGAAGATCAAGATCAGTCTTAATGACAGCTTCGATTCGCCGAAAGAGTCTCCTTTTAAAACAAGACAAGAGAGAGAAGTATCGGAGAACGACTATGAGTTTGGAGGGAAAAACCTTTTCAGGCTGGATGATGAAGACAATGATGGGCCTTTCTTCAGCTCGTCTTCTGAAAAAAAAATGACCATTGAAGGAGAGCCTGCAAAAACGGAAATAAAATATACTGACAGAGAAGAAGATACGCTTCAGACCCCGGAGCACAGCTGGAGAAATGAGGAAGAAGAATCATTAAGCCTGTTTTCTCTGGATGAGGAGCAGGAAGACAGCAACGACCTGGAGATCGAGTCTTTCAAATTTGACTTCGACCAGAAAAAAGATGAGCCTCAAACCGGAGGTTCCGCTTCAAGGTCTTTTTCGGAAGAAAAGCCGATTGAGTTCAGCTTCTTTGTGAATGAATCCAAGAATAACGAACCAAAGTCGGATTTCGGGCAGCCGAAAGCAGAGTTCACCACTTCCGGTGAAGTGAACCAGCTTACGGAAGAGCCTCTTCAGAAAGTGGAACATTTCTTCCAGCATCTGAAAGAAGAGCCTGTCATCGAAACGAAAGCTGAAACAGAAGCTCCGAAGCAAGCGGAAGAAGAATTCACCTTTGTGAATAAAACCGTAGATCAGGAGCGGGTAATGGAAAGAAGAAACAAGCTGAAGGAATTCAATTCACGCTACCAGAGCTTCGACAGCTCCAGCGAGTTCGAATCGGTTCCGGCCTTTAAAAGAAAAAACATCTCGATCGAAGGAACCAATGCTTCAGATCAGAACATCAATACCTACCTCTCTGATAACAACGGAAACATGCAGATCAGAGAAAACCGGTTTTTGAATAAAGATGTAGATTAGTTGCTGTAAGCGGTAAGCAGTAGGCAGTAAGCTATAGGCAGTAAGCAGTAAGCGATAGGCGATGCATTGTACGAATCTTAGCTTACCGCTTAAAGCCTAAAGCAACTAAGCGAAGCGATAAATATGTAGATTAATTGCTGTAAGCGATAAGCAGTAGGCAATAAGCTATGGGCAGTAAGCAATTAATAGGCATTGCATGAATCTTAGCCTACTGCTTAAAGCCTATAGCCTATAGCCTAAAGCTTAAAGCCTACAGCCTAAAGCAAAAAAAAATGAGTTTAGAAAACACCATAAGCGAAGCGATAAAAACGGCGATGAGAGCGAAAGACAAAGTGGCTTTGGATTCTCTTCGTGCGGTAAAGTCGCAGATATTGCTCCTAAAGACGGAAGCCCGGGGTGCGGAAGTGACCGAAGAGCAGGAGATCGCCATTCTTCAGAGAATGGTGAAGCAGCGTAAGGATTCTTACGATCAGTTTACGGCGCAGGGAAGAAATGACCTTGCCGAAGTGGAAGAGGCCCAGATGAAGATCATCGAGCAGTTTCTTCCCAAGCAGCTTTCTGCGGAAGAGCTGGAAGCCGAAATGAAAAACATCATTGCCGAAACTGGCGCCGAATCAATGAAAGATTTAGGTAAAGTAATGGCAGCCGCTTCAAAATCTTTAGCCGGAAAGTCAGACGGAAAGAGCATTTCCGAGATGGCAAAAAGGCTGCTTTCTTAATGGCTGTGCACAGTTGCTTGTTGACAGGCATTAAAACCTTCAGCAATTAACCCAAAAAGCCACCAGCTATTTTATAAGGATATTCAACCTTTGCATATCGATTTGATTAAAGAAGCCCGAAACTGAAAAGTTTCGGGCTTCATTTATTTATCCTTAGTAAGAATTCAAATCCATAGGGCTGAACACTGTAATTCTGAGGGAATAGGTAATACTTTTTTCATGGCATTGTTTTCAGAATCATTTCAAATATAGTGATTTTATTGTTGTGAGGGTCTTAAAAAGTAATAACTTTTTAAATAAATGCTAATATTTGACCATTGATTAACCATGGAAGAAGCGATTTAGCATGAGTTCGGGATAATTTTATATGAACGCAGGCTAAACAAAAGTATTAATCACATGCTTTTTAAAATTAATAGACAAAGGCGTGAAGCTTATCAGACTAATACAGAATTCTTGTATTACCTTGATAAACAAAGTGGCTTTGTTTACCTTAAAAGCGTTTCCAAAATTAAAATTCTTTGTTTCTCTTTGCGATAAAATGATCCCGAACCCAGGTTATGTAAGCGCTTTGTGTACTAAAGCTCATAGAGGACTATTTCCATTGATGCTTGCTTACGGTGCGAAATTCATTACCGGAAATGGTTCTGCTGATGCCTTCGGTGTAGGTGCTGTGAAAATACCCGTTTAAAGAAGCGATCCGGTTGTTATCCGTCCGGTTGATATACTTCAGGAACATCTCTTCCGTAGAATGGCCGGTAGCTTCCATCAGGAGGGCGGTGGGTATCTTTCCAAAGAAATTGGTGGCAAAGCTGCGCCTTCCGATGTGGCTGGTGATCACCTGCCATTTCTGTGTTAAGACGGTTTTTGTCCGGTGCCCGATCCTTTTGCGGGCACGGATCTGGTGGTGCAGGCCTGCCAGTCTCGCGATCTGCCTGATCTGCCGGTTGTAGACCAAAGCATCCAATGGTCGCGGGAAGTTGCCGTTATTTCTTCGGATCACTTCTGTCACTGCGGGGTGCAGCGGCAGGGTAATCTCTTTTCGGGTCTTCTTCTGGACAAAGGAGATGCATACGATACCGTTGATTTCGATGAGCTTGTCCCGGGTAAATTCCATGAAGTCGGAGATCCGCTGTCCGGTGTAGCAGCTGATCAGCAGCCACTCCCTGGCGGCCTTCAGTACGGCAGGAACCTCGCAGTTCGTTATTCTCAGGATTTCGTCTTCCGAAATGGTCACCAGCTCCCGCTGCTGTGCTTTGCGCCGTATTTCAAACTCGCGGACCGATGTCCTGATCCCTTTTTTTTCGGCAAAGTTCAGGACGTTCTTTACAAAATTCAGGGTGCGGTAGATGGTGCTTTCGCTGTAGCTTCCGCTTCTTCCGAAATCGATAAAATCCTGGATAAAGCCATCATTGAGGTCCTTGGTCATGAGCCTTTTGGAGCGGGCGCCCTGGTAGCGCTCGAGGAAGCGGAAAAACACCATATACCTTTTGAACGTAGAATGGCAGATGATGTGGCGGCGGGAGGCGATGTACTGCTGTACGAAAAGAAGAAAGGAATCCCTCGGATGGCTTACCTGCTTGTCCAGGCTGATGGTCCTGATGATCCGGTTGATCGTGCGGGAAGAGATCAAAACGTTACGCTTCATTCTTTTCTGTAACGAAACTAAATTTTTAGAGATTGCCGTAAGCCACTTCAGCCGACCTCCGCCGGGTTTTAAACACAAAGGGCACGAATGATCCTGCACGAATTAGCACTAATATTTTAGAAAGAGTAAGAGCTAATTTGTTTAATCTCTGCGGGCTCTTATAAGCGAAGCGGCTTTGTGAAACTTAAAAGCGTAATGCATTAAAGAAATCTTAGTGACCTTCGTGTTCAAAAAACAATATGGCGCAGAAACCGAGTAATAACATTAAATGATGATGAACAGAAACAACCACCCCGTCAAAAATTCCTTGAATTTTCGCCACCCCTCCGCAGGATGGGAATTCCCGGTTTTCGGTACGATGAGTGGTCTTTCATCTCAACAGTTTACTCTGCGGGCTCTTATAAGCGAAGCGGCTTTGTGAAACTTAAAAGCGCAATGCATTAAAAAAATCTTTGTGCACTTGGTGTTCAAGTCTCTTTAGGCTCTTATAAGCGAAGCGGCTTAGTGAAACTTAAAGCGCAATGCATTAAAAAAACCTTTGTGCACTTGGTGTTCAAGAAATAAAGTAATCAAAACATTAACTATAATACATAAACAATGAAAAACATTATTACACTGGCTGTTCTATTCATCAGCCTTAATTTGTTCGCTCAGGTGGGGATTAATAATACTTCTCCAAAAGCAACACTCGACATTACTCCCAAAACAACTGATGGGAGCAAGCCCGAAGGACTTTTAATTCCACAATTAGACGGCAATTCGCTCAAAACCACAGCTTACGGAACTTCTCAAAAAGGAGTGATTGTCTATGCTAAATCAGCAGCTAGTCCCACCGATACCAAAACCGTGAATGTTACTTCTGAAGGCTACTATTATTTTGACGGCAGCGTGTGGCAGAAAATGACCGGGGCTTCCGCCGCCGATGCTACTACAACTGCTAAAGGCATTGTGCAATTGGCAGGAGATTTATCTGGAACCGCCGCATCACCGAGCATTGCCACCAGTGCCGTGACTTCCGCAAAAATAGCAGATGGTACCGTAGCCAATGCAGATTTAGCTTCGGGAACAGGTGGAATTTACAAAGGAGACGGTTCATTATCCGGGAATACAACTGTGACACAAGGGACCAATACTTTGGCTTTTACTTCAAATGCAACGAATGGTTTTTCTGTGGATGGAAATACCTTTTCGGTAGATGCGGCGAACAATAGAGTAGGTATAGGAACAACAACTCCTAATGCTACTCTGGATGTTAGAACTAATCCTACATCTACTACCGATCCTGGAACAGGTATGTTTGGCTTGGGTACTACAACAGCGACCGCAACAGCAGCCGGAGCGGGTGCTATGCGATACAATACAACTTCTAAAGATATACAATACTCTGATGGTTCAAGTTGGAGCAGTCTTGCGAAAAGTGATCCATATGGAAGTTTTGTACCAGTTGTTAAATTGGTAGCACGTAAAACCACTGTACAGAATGCCGGCGCAGGAGCTTCATCTACCATTACATTTCCTACAGTTGTTAACAATCCGGATGGAGGATATAATGCAAGCACCGGAATTTACACAGTACCCGCTGGGGAATCAGGATTATATTTCGTATCTTCTGCTTATCAGGTAGGTTTTAATAGCTGGAGTAATGGCTATGACTTGCAAGTGGACTTCAATGGATTTTCTATTTCGTTAATTAGTGTGGGAAACTATCAAGCTTCATCATCTAATATAGGAGGATCAGTTTCATATTATCTTACAGCAGGACAAACGATAAAAATAAAATCTCAAACCTGTTCAGGATGTACTGCTAATTCCTATACCTATAACTCAGGAGTATTTTCTATAACAAAATTAAGTGCAAATTAATCCGATGCTCTGTCGCAGATTTACAATATGTAATCTGATATAATGGATTAACCTTCAAGGTTTCCAAACCTTGAAGGGTTTTAAAACAAACAATCATTTTTAAAATAAATTACTAATGTCAAAAATTCTTCATCGCATCAAAGCGTATCTGTACGATAACGTTTTAACGAAAGACAATTCCAATGATTTCACGGCGCGCACGGCGAGCGAACGCAGCCTTAATGTTCAGCAGATCTGCCAGGCAGCCGTGTCCCGTGGCGGGGCAGATATTTCCGCCGCCTCCATGGAGCACGCCACCGAGCTGTTCCTGAAAGAAATGGCCTACCAGCTTTGTGATGGCTTTTCAGTGAATACCGGTTACTTTACTGCAAGCACTACCATCCGTGGGGTATTCGACAGTCCTTCGGAGACTTTTAACAAAGACAAGCACAGCATTATCTTCCAGTTCAACCAGGGCGAGAAGCTACGGGCAGAGATTCCCAATATTGAGGTGAACATCTTAGGTGTTGCCGATTCTTCAGCAGTGATCTTACAGGTCACGGATGTGAAGAGCGGTTCGGTCAATGACCTGCTCACC
>JBMDXW010000414.1:0-43848 GCA_048594965.1 Chryseobacterium sp. | reverse complement strand
AAGAGCGATTGTAATGATGTATCTGGATGATTTGCCTTACAAGGATATTGCTGAAAACCTCGGGATCACCGAAGTTAATGCTCGTGTGAAAATGAACAGATTAAAGAAAACCCTTAAAGAAAAGATGGAAAAATATGCCTGAATTTGACTTAGACAGCTTTAAGAAAACATGGCAGGAACAACCTGTTCAGCAGAAATACGACGACAATGAAATCCTTCAGATGCTCAATAGAAAATCGCGGAATTATGTGAAATATATATTCTGGATCAGTGTTGCGGAGTTCCTTTTCTTTACACTGATAGGGCTATTTTATATCATCCAGGGCAAGGAAGCCAATTCGCTCCTGAATATTCTGGACAGGCTTGGCGTTCAAAAAACCCCTGAACTTGAGCTTACATTCGATAATATCTATCTTGTGCTTAAAATAGTAAGTCTATCCGTAACTGCTTATTTTGTTTTCAGGTTTTATCAGAACTACAAAGGCATTAAAGTGGAGGAAAACCTGAAAAAATTTATCCTTAAAATCATCAAGTTTAAGAAGACGGTAAAGGCTTTTATTTTAATTAATATTGCCTTATTGGTTACCTTCACCTCTATCTTTACAGTACTTGTATTTTATATCCTTAACAATCAGAATATTGCAATTACCAATTCCACCATCGTCGGTTTTATTACCGGAATGGTGATCAGTACCATTCTTACAGTAGTAATGGTTTGGTTGTATTACAGGGTGGTTTATGGAATTATCATTAAAAAGCTCGACCGCAATCTTACCCAACTTAAAGAAATCGATTCTCAGGAAATTTAGTCTGCAGGCAGGAGGTTTGGGATATTATTATTAATTTTAATATTCAAATCTTCAAACTATGCCAGTATCTTATGTTCATGGAGCTTCTGATATTCCTTTATTAGGCGAAACCATCGGAAACAATCTCAAGAGAACCGTTGAAAAATTTCCCGAACAAGAAGCACTGATCTGTGTGCATCAGAATTACCGTGCCACTTACCAGGAATTTTACAACCAGACTACGGCTGTTGCAAAAGCATTGATCTTTCTCGGTGTAAAAGCCGGCGACCGAATCGGAATCTGGTCTGCCAACCGCTACGAGTGGGTACTTTTACAATATGCAACGGCAAGAATAGGTGCCATCCTGGTAAACATCAACCCTGCCTACCGCACCAGCGAACTTATTTTCGTCATTAACCAATCGGAGATGTCTCACATCTTCTCATCATTATTTTTTAAATCAAGCGATTACAAGAATATGATTTCCGATGCCCGGGAGTTCTGCTCCACCTTAAAATCGGAGATTTTTTTTGATGACAACTGGGAAGACTTCCTCAATAACGGGCAGGATATTTCAGACGATGTGCTGCACAGCTTTGAAGAACATGTACAGTTTGATGATGCCGTCAACATTCAGTATACGTCCGGAACTACAGGTTTTCCGAAAGGAGTAACATTATCTCATCACAATATTTTAAACAACGGCTATTTCATCGGTATACGGTTGAAGTACAGTGAAAAGGACAGAGTATGTATTCCGGTACCATTCTATCACTGCTTCGGAATGGTCATCGGAAATATCTGCTGTACCGCGCATGGTGCCTGTATGGTTATTCCTAATGACAGCTTTGATCCTGAGATCACCTTAAAAGTAGTCTCCGAAGAAAAATGCACTTCTTTATACGGCGTTCCTACGATGTTTATTGCTGAATTAGCCGTAAAAAACTTTGACAGCTTCGACTTTTCCAGCTTACGGACCGGTGTTATGGCAGGCTCCGTTTGTCCGCCGGAAATCATGAAAAAGGTGGAAAGCCTCATGAATATTAAAGAAATGAGCATCTGCTACGGAATGACTGAAACCTCACCCGTTTCAACACAGACGCTTATAGGAACGCCTTTTGAGAAACAGGTTTACACGGTGGGAACGGTTCAGGACCATCTGGAAATCAAAATTATCGATGAAAACGGAAGAACCGTTAAAAGGGGAGAACACGGTGAACTCTGCACCCGCGGCTACTCTGTGATGCTTAAATACTGGAACGACCCTGAAAATACAAGGAAAGTTCTCGATGATTCGCGATGGATGCACACCGGAGATCTCGCAACAATGGACGAGGAAGGATATATCACGATTTCAGGGAGAATAAAAGACCTTATCATCCGTGGCGGTGAGAATATTTCTCCTAAAGAAATTGAAGATTTCCTTTATACTTATCCCAACATTCTGGATGTGCAGATCATAGGCGTTCCGAGTGAAAAGTTCGGGGAGGAAGTGATGGCATGGGTAAAACTGAGAAAAGGATTTGATGTAACCGAAGAAGAGCTCCTGAATTACTGCAAGGAAAGAATTGCCCATTATAAAGTCCCTAAATTCTGGAAATTTGTTGATGAATTCCCCATGACCATTTCCGGAAAAATAAGGAAAGTAGAAATGAGAGAAATTTCCATCAGGGAACTTGGCCTTGAACATATTAAAAATTAAGCCTTTATAAAATCTTTGATTTCATAACTAAAAAAAGCACTCCATTTTTTTGAAGTGCTTTTGTATTTTAAAGTTCTTTTCTTAATCTGGCGACCGGAATATTGAGCTGTTCACGGTATTTGGCGATGGTCCTTCTGGCAATGTTGTAGCCCTGCTCTTTCAGGATCACCACTAGAGCATCGTCAGTAAGCGGTTTTCTTTTGTTTTCTTTGCTGATGACTTCCTGGAGATGGGTTTTGATTTCCTTGGTGGAAACTTCCTCTCCGTCGTCGTTGGTAAGGCTGTCCGAAAAAAGATCCTTCAGATATACGATTCCGTTGGGGGTGTCGGCATATTTACTTTTTACCACCCTCGAAATGGTAGAAATATCAAAGCCGGTAATATCTGCCACATCTTTGAGGATCATAGGTTTTAAAGACTTTTCATCACCTGTAATAAAATAATCTTTCTGGAACTTAACAATCGCTGTAATAGTCTGCAAAAGGGTGTTCTGACGCTGGTTGATGGCATCAATATACCACTTCGCCGCATCCAGTTTCTGCTTAATGAATAGAGCAGCCTGTTTATGTTCTGATGAATTTTTATCATGAGAATAGGTGGTCAGGATGTCTTTGTATTCCTCGGAGACCCTTAGTGTAGGGGCATTCTTACTGTTCAGCATCGGAATTACCTGTCCATCCTTTACCTGGATCACAAAATCCGGAATAATTTCCTGATTGATCGTAATGGTTTGGGTATCGAAGTTCCCTCCTACTTTAGGGGATAATTTGGAAATTTCATCCAGTGCATCTCTCAGATCTTCTTCTTCAATATCGTATTTCTGAATGATTTTGTTGTAGTGCTTGTTCGTCAGTGCATCAAACTGATATCTCAGAATGTTGGCCGCAAGAGAAACCGCTTTATCGGAGCTTACCTTCTTCTCGATTTGCAGCAGAAGGCATTCCTGCAGCCCTCTGGCTCCTACTCCCGGCGGATCAAGCTTTTGAATATAATTTTCCAGAATATCTTCCACTTTCTCTTTGGTCGTATAAATTCCCTGTGAGAACGCAAGATCGTCTACTATTGATTTGATTTCCCTTCTCAGGTAACCGTCAGTATCAAGATTTCCGATAAGGTATTCTGCAATTTTTTCGTCTTCTTCGCTGATATTGACCAGATGGATCTGCTCCAGGAGATAGTCGTAAAGGGACTGGCCTTCCGTTAAAAGGCTTTCGTTATCAAATTCCTCGTCATCAGGGGAATAGTTGCTGGAAGCAGTTTTATAGCTGGGTTCATCATCATAAAGATATTGGTCGACATCAAAATCCGTTTCAATGCTTTCCGTTCCTTCACCTTCATAAGTATCTTCCAGAGAAGAAAATTCATCTTCCTTAGATTCTTCTTTTACAATTTCTAGCGCAGGGTTTTCTTCTAACTCTCTTTCAAGTTCCTCTTCAAATTCCAGGGTATGAAGCTGAATCAACTTCATGAGCTGAATTTGCTGAGGAGCCAGCTTTTGTCCTAATTTGAGCTGTAGGTGTTGTTTAAGCATAGTACCAGATTGAATTTTAACATAACATATTTTACGAATTTAGTAAAAATTTTTGATAAAAATGAATTTTAGCACGATTTTTGCTTTTGAGTGTCTATAATAAGCTATTTAAAATAAACAGAAAAGCCCTGAAGTATTATTTTCAGGGCTTTTTGTTGTTTATAAGTTTAATTTTTTAGGATTTCTCCGGTTGTCCCAGAATGCAATAATTTCTACGATATCTTTATTCGTTCTGTAATAGAGAGAAAAATTTTTATCAATTAAAACATATCGTAACCCTTCAATTTCAGAGATAGAGCCCATCTCCGGATTTTCAGCGATCTGCTTTTGTTTCTTTTCAACTTCCTTCCTTAATTTTTTCGAGTATTTTTCAGAAGAATTATGAACATTCCAATACTTTAATGTATCAGTAAAAGAATTCAGCGCTTTTCTGGTCCATTTTATTTGAAACATCGGTCGAGCTTTTCTTTAACTTCATCCTCAGTAACAAAATCTCCGCGGTCTGCCTGGGCGATGCCTTCCAACAGTTTTTTTCTCTGCCAATCCGTAAGATTTTCTTCTTTATTGATTTCAAAACTGATCTTCAGTTCTTTCAGAAGGGCTTTCAAAAGATTGATCTGGTTTTCGTTTTCCGTATGGATGGTAATGGTACTCATTTGTAAATTTTTAGTAAAGTTAATAAAAAAATCCTTCCGGTATTTCAGAAGGATTTTGATATGTTTCAGCGAATTTTTTAGAATTCTGCACTTTTCGGCGTTCTAGGGAAAGGAATCACGTCCCTGATGTTGGTCATTCCCGTTACGAAAAGAACCAATCTTTCCAGTCCTAATCCGAAACCGGCATGTGGTACGGAACCGAATTTCCTGGTGTCTAAATACCACCAAAGCTCATGCTCATCAACATGCATGTCGGCCATTTTCTGCTTGAGAACATCCAGCCGGGCTTCTCTTTCAGAACCTCCGATGATCTCTCCGATTCCCGGGAACAGAACGTCCATTGCTGCAACCGTTTTCCCGTCTTCATTAAGTTTCATGTAGAAAGCCTTGATCTCCTTCGGATAATCAAATAACACCACCGGGCTTTCAAAGTGCTTTTCCACCAGGTATCTTTCATGTTCCGACTGAAGATCGGTTCCCCATTCTTCTACAGGGTACTGGAATTTTCCTTTTTTATTTTCTTTTGAATTCAATAAAATTTCAATCGCTTCCGTGTAGCTTACTCTTTTGAACCGTTTAGCCACCACATTTTCCAGCTTTTCGATAAGACCTTCCTTCGCTCTTTCCTTTTCCGGCTTGGATTTCTGTTCTTCCGCAAAACGCTTGTCTAAAAATTCAAGATCATCTTTGCAGTTATTCAAAACATATTGGATGACATATTTAAGAAAATCTTCTGCCAGGTCAATATTATCTTCAAGATTGTTGAAGGCCACTTCCGGCTCGATCATCCAGAACTCGGCAAGGTGTCTCGTCGTGTTGGAATTCTCTGCACGAAAGGTCGGTCCGAAGGTATAAATTCTACCCAATCCCATCGCTGCGGTCTCTCCTTCCAGCTGTCCGGAAACGGTAAGGTTTGTTTTTCTTCCGAAGAAATCCTGTGAAAAGTCGATATCTCCCTGCTCGTCTCTCGGAATATTATTTAAATCAAAATTGGTTACCCCAAACATTTCTCCGGCTCCTTCCGCATCAGCCCCCGTAATGACCGGTGTGTTGATATAAAAGAACTGGTTATGATTGAAGAAAGAATGTACGGCAAAACTCACGGCATGACGTACTCTGAAAACCGCTCCGAATAGATTCGTCCTGAATCTCAGGTGCGCCTGCTCTCTCAAGGTTTCCAGGGAATGCTTTTTAGGCTGAAGGATGGTTTTATCTCTTTCTTCCGTAAAATTATCCCCTAAGATGGTGATTTTTTTTGCTAAAATTTCCACAGCCTGTCCTGCTCCCTGGCTTTCCACCACTTCACCGACAATCTTCAGAGAGGCCGCAGTACTTATTTTAGAAATGATTTCCTCATCAAAATTTTCGAAGTCAACAACGATTTGCAAATTATTAATCGTAGAACCATCATTAAGTGCAATGAAACGATTGGCTCGGAATGTTCTCACCCAGCCGTAAACCGTAATGTCATGATGTAATACTTTCTTGTAATCCTCAAGGATTTCCTTAATTGTCTGCTTTTTCATTTTGTTGATTCAATTTTTTTTGTAAAAATTAATGAGTGCAAAGGTACAAAAAACGTTTTAAGACATAAATAGTTATCATCTTTTAATTTTACATTTATTCCCAATAAACAGGGTATTGCATATAATCCAGAAAGCCGTTTGTTTCGTAAAGGATATCGTAGCCCTGATCGGTGAGATAATAATGACAGACCTTAACTTCATTATTTCTTTTTGGGAACGTAAGGACTGCAGGACATAGCTTGGCTTTTGCAACTTTTAAAGAAAAAACCTCATCATCATCATCTAATTTTCTCTTGCTGAAAATGCCTAACGATCTGTCATTGATAAACCTTGCCATCCTGATATCTTTTATGGAGTAATTAAAAAATTCATATTTTATTCCTTCATATTTTGCACAGTTCTCATTCATTGTAGATGAAATAACAAGAGAATCTTCCGTAATCTTTTTAATAACACCTGACCTGTATCGTTTGCCATCTTTAAATTCCAGATCATAAATGCCTTCCATTCTGATAGCGAATCCTTCTTTTTTGGGTTTCCAACTTTTGGCAGGATCAATTATTTTTCCTTTTTTCTGAATAATCAAAACATATCCGGGTTCATATTTACAATCATAATATTTTTTATAATGTACTTCATAATCCAGACTGTCTTCGACTGTTTTAAACTGACCGCTGATATGAATGCCAGATGAAACAAAAAGTAGAATGAAAATAATTTTTAATTTCAGAGTTGTCATAATCATTTTATTTTAAAATTTGCCTTAATTAAATAAAACTGTTTTCTTAATCCTTTTCCCTTTCCTGATCTTCCATGCATGATAGCAGCTCGGTACGTCGTATTGCCATTTCGGGAGCAATATAATAATCAGGATCACGTCAACATGGGAAATAAAACCAAGGATAACCGTGAGATCAAATGCCCAGCCTGTTTTTTGAAAACCTATTAAAAAAGTAAGTGCCAGCAGCAGGCTTAATCCCCAAAGCTTTGAAAGCCACGCATGCGTACAGGTTTCTTTTCCAAATTTCAGCCAGCTGATAACATAACACAGTGCCTCCATTACGAAAATTACAGCAATAAGTGGCCAGTGGCTCCTGATCAGATCGGGGTTTAGAAAATAAGCGGCCACACCCAGGGAAAGCCAGAAAATCAGATCGGTCTGACTGTCCAGCCTTCGTAGTCTTTCAGAAGACACGCCAACTTTCCGGGCGATGATTCCATCAAAAATATCGGTTAGTAATCCGAAATACATTAAACTTAAAATTAAAAATGACGATTCTTTGCCTTTGCCATAAGCCCATAAAAGAATAATGGGAGCAAGAAGAAATCGGGTTGCAATCAGGATATAGGGTAGCTTTTTCATGGATTCTGCTTTTTAAAAATTAAATCATAATGAGAAGTTTTCCAGTCACTCATCACCACCAGTATACCGTTACAGAAAAAATAATTCGATTCGACTTTCAGATTATTGTTTCCATCCAGTGCAAAGCGCGATTTTTGAATATTCCATCCTCCAAAAACCAATGGAATTCCATCAAGCATAAATCGTTTTTCCTTCAGATAAACAAATCCATCCTTCTTTAGTACTACTCTTAAATTCTTATCAGTCCTTAAATTTCCCGCATCGTATATTTTCAGATTCAATCTTTTTTTACCAACTGCTTTTAATTCAATCTTAAAATCTTTGTTTTCATGATTTTCTTTGAACTGAAACATGCTGGTATTTCTGTCAAAGACATCGGTCAGGTTCCTTACATAAGAGCCACCACCGGAAGAAGGGAAATTGCTATAGGTTCCGTTGATGAAATTCAAATCATCCTTCTCCCAATGATTACCAGTGAGTCTATCTTTATCAAACGTTGCACAGCTGCTCAGCATCAGTGCGGCTCCCAGGTAAAATAATATTCTTTTCATAAACGATTATTTAAAATGATAATCCAAAATTACCGTAGGAAGATGCCGGAACAAATGCGGAAAAAAATTAAAATAAATGTCTACATTTGTGAAAATCGCAGAAACATGCATCAGGAACTTTTACTCAGGCAGATTCGCAGAAAAATTGGAAACAAATCACTTAATGACGAGATTGCGAATATTCTCAACATCAGCTACGATGCTGCCCACAGGAGAACCTCTCTAAAAGCCAGATTCAGTTTTGAAGAAGCAGTGGAACTGGCAAAATATTACCAGATTTCGCTGGATGGTTTTCTGACTTCGGAACATCAGATTTTAGTGCAAAAAACAAAAGCAGTGACTGAAACAGGCGATTTGCAGTCTTTTTTTAAACATAATCTTACCGTTTTTGAAAACCTTCCGCTTTCGGATGGGATGACCATTTACTATTCTGCGAAAGATATTCCTTTTTTTTATACGCTTTCAGATACTTTACTTTCACGTTTTAAGATTTACGTCTGGATGAATCTGCTGAACGCAAAGCAGGTATTTATTCCTTTTGTGGAATTTTCTCCGCCCGATTCCGAACTTGACACCAAAGCACTAAAGAAAAAATATGAAGAACAGAAAGTCGTGGAATTATGGAACAGCAATACGATTTCCAGTGTATTACAGCAGGTTGTGTACTACAATGAAACCGGCCTTTTGAGGAAGAATGAGGCAAAAATCATCCTGCAGGAACTTAAGGAATTAATAGAATATATCGAACAAAAAACGGAAACCCATCCGAAATTCCAGCTGTATGAAAATGAACTGATGCACCTTTCGAACGACATCTTCTTCCACCATCCGCAACAGTCTCTTTTTGCGATTCCCACCAATATGTTCGGGTATATCCTGATGAACGATGAAAAGACCTGTAATGAAACTTTGAATTATTTTGACCATCAGATCAAAAATTCAAAATCAATGAACACTTCCGGAAACCGCGACCGGAAAATATTTTTCAATAAAATGTATAGGCAGATTGAAAATGCAGGAGATAAATTAAGATAAACTTATGGCTTGGCTTATGGCAAAATTATTCGTCTTTCTTTGACGGTACCAGAAAAACATCGATAAGACCTTCCGGGAGCTGCATCTTAATAAAACGTTCTTCACGGTTTACTTCCAGGATCCAGTCTTTGATCATGGGGATCACGACTTCTTTGCCATCAAGATTGGTAATAAAATAAACCTGTGCCGTCTGGTCGTTGACGGACCGGATCACGCCGCAGTCATTGTCGTTTTCATCGTAAATGGTATATCCGATGATTTCGTGATAATAGAATTGTTTGCCGGTAAGTTTCGGCAGCGTGGAGAGCGGAAGATAGACGTCTTTTCCTAAAGACTGGTCTACCAGGGCTTCCGTAGAATTTTTAAAGGCGATATTCAGCGCATCCAGTTTGCTCCAGGATGATCTGGCAATAAAAAAAGGAACCAATAATCCGTTGATTTCAACGAATATTGATTCCAGTTTATTGTAAAGCTCGGGTTGGTCGGTATCCAGTTTAAGGATTACATTCCCCGCAAGTCCATGTCTGCGTGTGATTTTTCCTAATAAATAGCAATCTTCTTTACGCATACGGAGACTTCTTAAGCTTCAGTGTTTTCTTCTGTAGATTCAGCAGCAGCTTCTCCTTCTGTCGTTTCTTCAGCAGGTGCGTTGGCAGCTTCTTGAGCAGCCTTGGCATCGGCTTCAGCCTGTGCAGCAGCAGCGATTCTTGCTTCGTTTACTTTAGCTTCAGCGTCTAAAGCCGCTTTTTTAGCATCCGATTTAGCGGTAGCCAAACCTTCTACTTTACCTTGTACTTTAGCGTCTTTCGCTTCTACCCAAGCATTGAATCTTTTTTCAGCTTCAGCTTCATCAAAAGCACCTTTAGCAACACCACCTTGTAAGTGTTTTTTGTAAAGAGCACCTTTGTAAGAAAGAATGGCTCTTGCCGTATCAGTTGGCTGAGCACCATTGTTTAACCATTTTACTGCAGAATCAACATTCAAATCGATTGTTGCAGGGTTGGTGATTGGGTTGTAAGTTCCTAACTTCTCGATGAATTTACCATCTCTTCTAGCTCTGGAATCTGCAACCACGATGTGGAAGAAAGGTTTTCCTTTTTTACCGTGTCTTTGTAATCTGATTTTTACTGACATAATGTTTGAATTTTAAGGGAACTCGTCCCAGTTAAATATTTTAAGAGTGCAAAGATACATAAATTTTTAAAACACATCGAAGGATGTCTGATAATTTTAAGATTATTTTTTTATCAGCTTGAACAGTGACGAGCTTTTGTCCTCATAATGAAGATGGAGAAAATAAACACCCGCAGGCCAGTTTCTGCAATCTATTTTATCGGATAAACTGTGGCCGGAGAGAGATTTGATCTTTTTTCCTGAAGCATCCGTTATCAAAATTTCTTTCACGTTTCCCAGATCAATGTTGATAAAATCTGTAAACGGATTAGGATAGACGGTAATTTTTTTAGAAGAACCAGACAGATCCTGAACTCCTAATAAAGTACTGTACTCAATAACATAATAAAGTGTATTGGTCTGATCCAGGTCGTTCCATTGCCCCGCTACCCCGAAAGGCCAGTTTGTAAGAGCCAGACCCAAGGCATTCTGAAAAGAATTGAAGTTGTCCGGTTCATCTCCCCAATTGTTATAAAGCCCTCCCACCGGGGATCCGGTATAGTCGCCCTGCCAAAACTGAGGTCCTGCAGCATCGTTGTTGCCATCCCAGATCCACGTCTCTTCAGTCGTCATATCATTTCCTCCCAGCCACACGTAAGCGGCACCGCCTCCATCGGGTGCGGAAGTATTGGCATTGACAATTCCCGAACTCTGAAGACCTGCAAAAACAGCATCCTGCTCATTCTGGTCATTAATTTCAGCCAGAAATCCGCCTTTTGCCACCGCACATGCAGCCGCATCCACCCAACTTTTATTTTCTTTAACGACCTGATAGGTTTTCCCGTTGTAATTAAAGGAATAGACGTTCGCTGGGTTAGCACACTGACCGTTGATCTGAATATGACTGACACCGAATAAAATAACAGATACTGTTTTAAGAAGTAATAGTTTTTTTTTCATACAATTTGCTTTTAATTGTATGAAATTACATAATTATTTTTAAAACCAAAAAAAAACAAATCTGCCTCACAATGAAGCAGATCTAACGTTTTTCTTTATATTTAAACTTATGAAAAATATTATACAAACAAATTAAAACTTTGCTTATTTTTTTTCATTAAAAACTAAATAATTAATAAAAAATATTTTTTTGCTTTATAACGTATTTCCCATATAAAACAGACCCAGGCATTTCTGGTTTTCTTCTATGGTCAGGGATTCTTTCAAATGGTCTACCAGCTTAGGGGAGCTCCAGTAGCAGCCAATCCCGTTTGCGGTACAGGTAAGATACATATTCTGGACGGCCATAGAAACGGCAGCGATTTCTTCCCACTCCGGAACCATTCCGCTGAAATTCACCACTATGGAAATCACGGTGTCTGCTTTATTGATTTTAAAACCGATGTCATTGTATTTTTTCTCTAAAAAAAGAGGTCCGGGTTGGGTAGTTTTGTAAATAGCCTGCATTTCCGAAGCGAGATTCACCTTTTCACTGCCTCTGAAAATTTTGAAACGCCAGGGTTTCGTACGCTTATGATTGGGCGCAAATGTGGCAGAATTTAAAATTTCATCCAAAATTTCCTGCGGGATTTCCGCATCCGTGTAATCTTTTGGAAAAATACTTCTTCTCTGCTCTATGATTTCTTTTAAAACTTCTGATTTGTTCATGAGGCAAATTTACGATATGTTAATTTATTCCCGGTGTTCTCGTTTTTAAGTATTTAATAATAATTTCTTTTTCCGGTAGGCTATCCTATTGCTAAACAAGAAAGTGAGGAGAATCACAACACCGAGAAACACCGAAAACCATCTTGTAAACAGGCTGGCGTTAGCAGGTCCCAACAGCTGAAGACCGATAAAGCATGTCGCATAAATCATTCCTGAGACGATCCAGAGACGGTTCGGATCCGGATACTTTTTGGTCCGGATGGAATTGTTGTAGCTGAAGAGCGGCATCAGCTTATGTTTATCCCAAATCAGCAGAATTGCAACAGCCACCATCATAAGGGAAGTGATGATCCAGGTTCCGCTAAATGACAGGCTGAGGGTAATCACCCAGATATTGGTCAGTATAGCCAGAAACATCAGTGTTCCCAGTGTCGCAAATCGCTGGGTCATCAGCAGAATTCCAGCAAAAACCTGTGCCAGCCCCAGAAAATTCCAATAAAATCCGGACTGGTATAACGCTTCAAAAAAATACCCTATGGGCTCTGAAGCAGAAATCTGTGTAAATCTTTCGCCCATCACTTTTACAAGTCCCGAAGGTAAAAAAGCAAAACCTACAAGATACCGTAAATGAATAATCATCCATTGATTGAAAGCGTTTGTTCTCAGTTGTTCAAATTTCATAATAATAGTTTATATAATATAATATGCATTGCAAGGTACTGATTAAAAATAAAACTTCAAATAAAATCTGAAGTTTTTTAAACCGTAATTCAGAGGACCTCGATAATTTTCTGATGAATTTTATTTAAAGTAAATTCGTCTCCGGGTTTCATACCCATCATTTTTTTAGCCATGGGACTTTCCGAAGAAATGGCATAAAACCGGTCACCTTCAAAAAAAAACTCTCCTAGCGAAACTGAAATATAGAATCTCGCTTTGTTGGTGATAACGAGAGAACCGAGCTGTACCCTTTCAGTAGCGGTATTCAGTACCTTTCCCATATTTCTCCTGAGATCATTGAGGGCTGCGAGCTGTCGCTGCATCTGGTAAATCTCTTCCTGCATCTCCTCCCGCATACTGTCATATTTCGGAGTTTTTTTTATATCGCGGCTTGCTTCAAGGGTGAATTCAATGAAGTTTTTCAGCTTCTCTATTTTTTCTGCAATAACGGTTTTTACATAATCTCTTATGTTATTTTTCTCAAATACTGTCTTCTCCATACATCAAATCTTTACATAAAGATAATATTTTTTAGATAATTATCGTTTTGAACCTCAGAAATATTATAATAACATCACATGATGAACAATCATGATCAAGAATACACTTATCTTTGACTCAAAGCAATTTTTAATTTAATAAACATTTAAATACATTACGGCCTGTACAGGTTCTAAAACAGGTATTTAAACTGAACATTTAAAAGCTAATCCTTATGCCGGGTACGAAAAAGCCTTGTCCGGCGACAAGGCTTTCATTTTATTTCTCTGCTAATTTTTTCAGGTTACCGAGACCTTCCCCATAGGATTTTCCCATTTGATAATCCATGATCGGCCGCATTATTTTCATCATAGGATCCTGCTCCGTATCCATGGTCCAGGTTACTTTCGTTCCGCTTTCTTCTGGTGAAAGGACCATTTCAGAAGTTGCCTGTCCTTCAAACGGCTTTTTGAAAATCATCTCCGTCTTCTGCCTCTGATACGGAACCAGCTCTGTTATTTCCTGACAGCCTGCTCCTGCGTCATTGTTTTGGCTGTCCCAGCAGTATTTGTCTCCCACCTGGCCTGCGGTTCCTGAATATACGAGTTTCATTTTCGGATCGAGTTTCAGCCAGGGATTCCATTGATTGACGGCTTTCATCGAGCTTATCTGCTTCCAGATTTTCTCTTTCGGCGCATTGATCACGATGGATTTTTCGTAATGATAGTTTTTACCGAAAGCCAGCATGGCAATTATAGCATAGACCACGATCAGAAGAATCATGACGCCGATAATCTTTAAAAATGTTTTCATAGTGACTTATTTAGAAGTTAAATGTTCAACAATTAATCATACTCCAGGTTTTAAAATTAATCAATGCCGCCTCATCTCAACTTCGCATATGACAAGATTTATGCTGTTCCGTAATTCTGTCACATCTTCCTGTTCAGGCATCATTTTTGAGCATTTTCGCTGACGGTTCCGCAGAATCATTAAATTTACAAGAAATAAAAATCAGAATATGAATATTTTAAAAGAAAATTTTAACACTCCATATCATTCAGCACCATTTAATCAAATTAAAATTGAAGATTACCTCCCCGCTTTCAGGGAACTGATCAGGCGGTCAGAAGAAGAGATTGACGCTATTGTAAACAATCAGGAAGAGCCTTCTTTTGAAAATGTCATTGAAGTGCTCGCCTATTCAGGAGAGAAGCTTGATGTGGTTTCCAATATATTTTTCAACCTGAATTCAGCTGAAACAAGTGATGAGCTACAGCAGATTGCCAAAGAAGTTTCTCCGGTTTTAACCGAATATTCAGCAAAAATATCTCAAAATAAAGCTCTGTTTGAAAAGATAAGAAAAGTCTACGATGAAAAGGAGAAATATAACCTGAACGACGAACAGCAAATGCTTCTGAACGAAACCTACAAAGGATTTGTAAGAAGCGGTGCCTTGCTGAACGAAGAAGAAAAAGAAAAGCTGAAAAAGATCAGTATAAATTTATCCGTGAAGTCTCTTCAGTTCGGGCAGAATGTTTTAGCATCTACCAACAATTACTTTAAGCATATCACCAGTAAAGAAGACCTCGCCGGAATTCCTGATGCGATTCTTGAGCAGTACGCCGAGGAGGCAAAGGAACGAAACCTGGACGGCTGGGTCGTAACATTGCAATATCCGAGCTATATTCCTTTCATGACCTACGCCGAAAACCGTAATTTGCGAGAGGAACTGGCTCTGGCAAACGGCAAAAAATCTTTCGACGGCGGTGAATTTGACAATCAGAATTTAATCCGGGAAATTCTTTCTCTAAAGCAGCAAAAGGCAGAACTACTAGGCTATGGTAACTACGCAGAGTATGTCCTGGAAGAGCGAATGGCAAAATCACCGGCGAAGGTCATCGACTTCCTGAATGAGCTTTTGGCTAAAGCGAAACCTTATGCTGACAGAGAAATTGAAGATCTGAAAAACTTAGCAAAAGCAGATGGAATCGAAGAAATACAGTCGTATGACCATGCTTTTTATGCTGAAAGATTACGCAAAGCTAAATTTGACTTAAACGATGAAGAGCTGAGGCCGTATTTCCCTTTGCATCAGGTTCAGGAGGCTGTTTTCGGACTGGCCGGACAGCTTTTCGGATTAAGTTTTACGGAAAGAAACGATATTCCGAAATATCATGAAGACGTAAAGGTCTATGAAGTTTGGGAAGGGGAAAGCCATTTATCCGACGATAATCATCCTGAAGCCACAAGCCACAAGCCAGAAGCCTTCAAAGCCCTGCTGTACGTAGACTATTTCCCGAGAAAAGGCAAAAGAGCCGGCGCCTGGATGACGAGCTATAAAAACCAGTACCAAAAGAGTAGAGAAAATATACGGCCGCATATTTCCATTGTCTGCAATTTTACAAAGCCGACAAAAGATACACCGAGTTTATTGACATTCCAGGAAGTGACCACGCTTTTTCACGAATTTGGGCATGCGCTTCACGGAATGCTGGCCAATACGCAATATCCTACGCTATCCGGAACTTCCGTAAAATGGGATTTTGTGGAACTACCCTCCCAGTTCCTGGAAAATTTCTGTTACGAACCGGAATTCCTGAAAACCTTTGCCAGACATTACCGGACAGGACAAGTTCTCCCTGATGAAAAAATTGAAAAAATAGCCCAATCGAAAAACTTCATGGAAGGTTACCAAACCTTAAGGCAAATAGGTTTTGGGCTTTTGGACATGAATTACCATACCAAGGTTGGAGAGCTGGAACAAAAAAGCGTGAAAGAGTTTGAGGATGAGTATACAAAAGCGACCCAGCTCTATCCCGGCAATCCTGAAACAGCGATGAGCCCAAGCTTTTCGCATATTTTCCAGGGCGGTTATTCGGCGGGATATTATTCTTACAAATGGGCGGAAGTGCTGGATGCCGATGCATTTCAATACTTTAAGGAAAACGGTATTTTCAACCCGGAAATTGCTGCCAAATATAAAATCCTGCTGTCTTCCGGTGGCACCAAAGATCCGATGGAACTTTATAAGAATTTCAGAGGAAGCGAACCTAAGGTGGAGAGTCTGCTGAAAAGGGCTTTTGGGTAGGATTTTTTTTAAAATAAAGCCTTTATCTGATGGTAAAGGCTCTATAATTCATTGAACAAATTCACAGTAACCAGATGAACGAAACGTATCATACTGAAATCATAGACTTTTCTGATGAACTTAAGGATTATATCAAAACCCTTAATTATGAATGGCTGGAAAAATATTTCCGGGTTGAGGAAGGCGACCGCATTTCATTGTCTGACCCCAGAAAGGAAATCATCGATAAAGGCGGATTCATTTTTTATGCTAAACTTAATGGTAAAATCGTAGGAACCGCTTCTTTACTAAAAAAATCCGAATCCGTTTTCGAACTGGGAAAAATGGCCGTTTCCGGAAAAGCACAGGGTTACGGGATCGGAACGATCTTGCTGGAGCACTGTATCAGATTTGCAAAAGAACTTTCCAGCGAAAAACTGATCCTGTATTCTAACAGGAAACTACAGTCTGCCATACACCTTTATAAAAAATATGGTTTCCGGGAAATCCCGCTGGAACAGGGCCTGTATGAGCGGGCAGATATCAAAATGGAGAAAATTTTAAATTGAGCCGTTCACCTTTATCATTTAAATCATGAATACGATCAGCCAACGACTGGAAAACGTAAAAAAACTTCAGGCTAAAAGATGGGAAAACGAAGACCACTGGGATGAAATCAACGATCTTCTGATCCGTGAACTGGATGAAATTTTGCTGCTTGAGCCCGACAACACTTCAGCTTTAATAAATACAGGTGCTGTCTATTCCGATATGGGAGAAGACGAACAGGCACTCGCACATCTTCATAAAGCATTAGATTTGGGCTCATGCGATAAAAATTTATTTATCAACATGGCGATCGTCATGGCATATATGGGAAAACATCCGGAAGAGTATCATGAATACCTGGAAGAAGCGGAAGATAAAACAGAAGATCCTTTAACCTTTAAAGCCCATTTTGATCCTGAAGCCCGTTGATCACGAAGCTGGCATTTACTGGTCAGGGACAGATTTTCAGCATTTTTAGATTTTAAACAAAATCTTATTCCCGTCATTCTAAACCGGCTTTAGGCAGAGCCTGAGTCTGCTTCATTAAAAAGTAAAATTTAACTGAAAAATGCAGTGCGTATGAAATATTACGGTTCTGCATTTTTTATGTATATTTTTCACTACCTTTAGTAACGGAAACACCAAATAAACAAGGGATTACATAGCATTATGAAAGACAGACTCTATTTCATTAAGACCAATCCTGTGAGCGCAAAGATCAACCTCTACCACAAAATATGCGGCGAAGAAAACAGCATGCTTTCCTTTATGGAGGAGGATAAAAAGGCAAGCCTTGAAATCATTAAAAGAAAAACGGCAGACAGTATCGAGACGCTTTCAAGGGAAGAATTCACCTGTATTTTCAACTGGTTTGATGCCCGCTACGGCGCAGATGATGAAGAATTGAAAACCCAGCTTTTCATTCACGGAATTGATCTTTTTTATGACATTTCAAACCTCGAATGCATAGAAAATTTTTCAAAGATACTTACAGATTATGAAGAATACCTGGACACCAGGCTGCCTTTCATTATAAGCTCCGAAGGCTTCAGTCATTTTCTGATATATGCTTTATTTTTCACAGGCATGCATCATTCAGGAGAAAAGTATCTTTTCGATTTTTTAAAACAGGAACATAAAATCCTTTATGCCCTTGCGGAAAAAGGCTATGATGAAAAAAGATACAGCCTGGTACTGCAACCTGAGATGTATCAGTACTTTTCGGACCTCTATGACAATACCCGATTTTATAAGGATTCTATTATCATGATTTAATAGAGGTCCGCCGTCGCCTCTCCGGAGGTAGATCGTGCACTATCTCCATGTCCATTTTTACGGAGATTGATGTTCTTTCCTGTTTGTAAATTGATCGTTCGGCTATTTAATGATCTGGCCTTTGTAATATTTTTCAAGAAAGAAACCGAGATCTGCCCGGTAACCGATTCCCGAAGCTTCGAATTTCCAGCTTCCGTTGCGTCTGTACAGTCTTCCGAACTCGATTCCTGTTTCTATTGAAAAATCTTCATCAAGTTCATATTTGGCGATTTCCTGGTGCGTGAGATTATCGATGATTCTGATGTAGGAATTTCTTACCTGGCCGAAGTTCTGCTTTCTTCTTTCGAAATCTTCGATGGTCACTACAAAAAGGATTTCCTGCACTCTTTCGTCCACTTTTTCAAGATCGACAATGATGGCCTCGTCATCATCTCCGTCGCTGTTTTTTCCGCTAGGATCATCACCGGTATGGGTAAGGGCGCCGTCGGGAGAATTTAAATTATTATAAAAAACAAAATATTCTTCACTTACCAGTTTGCGTTCGGCATCGATCATGATTGCTGAGGCGTCAAGGTCAAAATCATATCCCATTCCTTCATTCGGATCCCAGCCGAGGCCGATGGTCATTTTGGTAAATCCGAGATCAATTCTTTGCCCTTTCTGTAGATTAATTGCCATAATAATGTTGTGTATTTACGTATCGTTCTTCGAAGTTATGGCTGATTTGGGAATTTTCCAAAATATTTCATGACAAAAAAATAAGTATCTTGCAGATGATAGAAATTTAATCTGTTTTATCAATCCACAAAAAATCCGATCTTACGGACCGGATAATCTATTTAAAATTTGGGTTGAATTAATTGATCATGAATCTTTTTCCATAGTCCTGTTATTTCTTGCTTTAGCGAGCATCGGGATCGAAATCAAACCCATTACGAGCATAATGGCAATCTGCAGCGGGAGTGAAATAAAGGAATACGTGAGACCAATTTCCCCTCCTGCTTCACCGCTTTTTCCCATCGAAATAAACAATGCCATAAAACCGTATTTCATGGCGAGGTTAAATGCTCCGATGCCACCGCTCGCCGGGATGATCATTCCGAATGTACCAACGACGAGAATCAGGAATCCGTCGTCAAAAGCAAAATCTGAAGTTTCAGGCAAGGCAAAGCAAACCAGATAGGCTGCAAAATAGTATGACACCCAGATCCCGATGGTATAAAAGATAAATTTTCCTTTTTGCTTTAGTTTGAATATGGAAGTCAGCCCCTGGAGGATCCCTTTTCCAAAACTGATCAGCTTCTCTCTTTTGAATTTATAGAAAAGCGCCAGGCCTATGATCACCAGTACTACGACGGCTATTTTTAAATAAAGATAGAAAGAATCAAAATCACTTACTCCCAGTTTCATCATTTGTCTTTCAAAGAAGTTGGGAACAAATTTTTCTTTGTCACCCTTCTTTTCCATGATAAAATCATAGACCGATAAAATGGTATTGAATTTAAATACGGCAGTTAAGCAAAGAAACACGACCATACATACCAGATCAACCACTCTTTCCAGGATAATGGTCCCGAAAGACCGGTCTACAGGAACTTTTTCCACACCGTAAAGCGCTGTTGCCCTCGCTACTTCCCCACTTCTCGGAATGGTAAGATTCATTAAGTACCCGAAAGAAATCGACCAGAGCGAATTGGAATCTGAAATCCGGTATCCCATAGGTTCCAGCATAAGATTCCAGCGTATGGCTCTGAACCAGTAGGCTGCAATTCCGAAACAGGCCGCAAAAGCGACCCACCAGTAATTGGCTTTGGATAATGATTTCTGTATGACTTTAAAGTCTAATCCTTTTAAGGCAAACCATAAAAAAAAGCCTGCAAAAGCAAGCGAAATTACGATTGTAAGAATTGATTTCAGGGGACTTTTGGTATTTTTCTCCATCCGTTTATGTCAAAAGATTGGTCTTTTCATCGGGGAAAACGATTTTCGGCTGAAAATCCTGGGCTTCTTCGGGAGTCATCTGGGCATACGCAATGATGATGATGATATCGTCTCTCTGTACTTTCCTCGCGGCAGGCCCGTTCAGGCAAACTTCTCCTGATTTCCTTTTTCCTTTAATCACATAGGTATCAAAACGCTCTCCGTTATTGACATTGACGATATACACCCGCTCTCCTACGACCAGACCGGCAGCTTCAATAAGGTCCTCATCTATGGTAATACTTCCGATATAATTAAGGTCAGAAGCCGTAACTCTCACCCTGTGAATCTTAGACTTAAAAACTTCTATTAACATACTGCAAATTTATTAATAAAAATCAATAAAACCGTTTTTTAAAAAGATTTTAAAACTATCAGAATCACAGCGTTTTAATTTCTTTAAATATAATTTTTCCTTTCAATAATTGCAAAATCAACAAATATATCCGCAAACCATTAATACTTTATCTTAAATTTAGGATTTAATAAAAACAAAAAACAATACCTCATTTTTGCTAAAGTCAATATACATAAGCATTTGGCATGATTTTAGTAACGTGTAACGTACATTTTACGTAAAAATTAAAATTATCATATTTTAATCATTTTTACCTAAAAACAAAAAGATTATTTATTTTTTTAGAAAAAAATTGCACATATACAAAATAGTATTATATTTGCTATTATTACGAACTAACTTTAATATTAGAAAAATTATGAACAAGTCTGAATTAATCGACGCAATCGCAAAAGATGCAGGTATCACTAAGGTTGCAGCCAAAGCTGCTTTAGAATCATTCATCAATAATGTAATGACTACTTTAAAGAAAAAAGACGGAAAAGTTTCTTTAGTAGGATTCGGTACTTTCTCAGTAGCTGAGAGAGCTGCAAGACAAGGTATTAACCCTGCTACGAAAAAACCAATCAAAATCGCTGCTAAAAAAGTTGCTAAATTCAAAGCCGGTGCTGATCTTTCAAACGCAGTTTCAGGAGCTAAGAAAAAATAATCATTCAGATTAAGTAAAAAAATAACCTCATCAAACGATGAGGTTTTTTTTATGCAAACTCCGGGAACTAAGGAGCGAGCCTTTCTATTTTCCAGTCCAAATCCTCTAATGTATACAAGATCCTGTCATGAAGACGATTGGGCCTTCCCTGCCAGAACTCTATTTCGTAAGGTTTTGCGATATATCCGCCCCAGTTTTCAGGTCTTGGAACTTCTTTATTCTCAAACTCCTGTTCAAGGTCTTTCAATTTTTCCTCTAAAAAATTACGGTTTGGGATAACCTGGCTCTGCGGCGAAACCACCGCTCCCAGCTGACTTCCTTTTGGCCTGGAATGGAAATATCCGTCACTCAGGTTTTCGGCAATACGCTCAAGGTTGGCTTTGATAATAATCTGGCGTTCCAGATTCGGCCAGAAAAAATGAAGACATGCTTTGTGAGTCTCTTCAATTGCCTTTCCTTTTCTGCTGTCATAATTGGTGTAAAAAATAAAACCTTCATACGTATACGCCTTCAGCAAAACCATTCTGGTACGCGGACATCCGTCTGCTTCCACTGTGGAAACCGCCATGGCATTGGCTTCAGAAATAGCAGGATTATCTCCCGCTTCCGAGAACCAGTCGCGAAACTGCTCGACAGGATTTTGTTTTATCTCACTTTCAATAAGTTGGGATCTCTCGTACACTTTTCTTTTATCGTGCAGGTTTTCCATAAATATTTTTTATTAAATTTGAGTATGAATTACTCCTACAAAGGTAAAATATTAATTTCCACACCTGACATTTCCGGTGATATTTTTTCCCGATCGGTAGTATTGGTTATTGAACATAACGAACAGGGCGCATTCGGCTTGATATTAAATAAAAAAAACAGCCAGATGAGTAATAAATTCATAGATCTCTTTGAATTTAAAATTGAAGTTTACGACGGCGGGCCCGTAGAAAACGACAAAGTTTTCTTTATCGTAAAAGGAAAGAAAGTAACCGAAAATTTTGTAGAGATCACTCCTGAATTTTATTTAACAGAAGATATCGAAAATATCATCAGCGCTATCCTCAATACTGAATTGAGCATTGATGACGTGAAAATATTTTCAGGCTATTCCGGATGGACTTCAATGCAGCTTGATGAGGAAATTCAGCGAAAAGTATGGACAGTCGTAGACGTCTATAATCTGGATTATACTTTGCCCAACGACCAGACACTCTGGAAATCGATCATGCAGAATCTGGGTGGCGAGTTCTTATTATGGGCCAATTCCCCTGAAGACATTTCTCTAAATTAAAATAAATCAAGAGTTTAGCTTTTCAATTTTAACGGTTTTTTAGGAAAGCGTTAACGCTTTTTAAACAAATAATTCACGTTATTTGTGTAACCAAAAAACTTAACCCATATGAAAGGAATCAAACTACTTGCGATATCAGTTTTTACCACTGCTTTTCTGTCTTTTACTCCCTTACCTAAAAAAATTATTGTAATCGATGCAGGTCACGGAGGAAATGATATGGGTTCTGTAAGGGACGGTATATACGAAAAGGATATCGTTCTTAAGATCAGTAAGGAAATATTGAAGCTTAATTCCGCTCAGAATAAATATGAGATTGTCTTAACGAGAGATCAGGACACCGACTTTCAGCTATCGGAAAGAACGAAACTGATCAATAAGATGAATCCTGAAATGGTCATTTCCCTTCACCTGAACAGCAGTCCTCACAACGAATCTGTAAGACATGGACAGGAAATTTTCACCCAAAATACAGAAGATTCAAAAAAGCTGGCCCGCCTGGTTTCCCAAAGATTTAATCCGAGTGAGATTGTAGGCGAGAAAAATCTCCATATCTTAAGGGAATCCAATGCGCCTGCAGTGCTTGTGGAGCTTGGTTTCATCAACAATACGGAAGACAGGAAATATCTCACCAGCGAGAAAGGCCAAAAGGAAATTGCTCAAAAATTCATTGATGTTTTCAATGAGTATTAAATAAGAAATAATTCTGATTCTTCAGAATAAAACCCGGTAAAGGACTTTGGAACTTTCGTTGTTTACCGGGTTTGTCAATTTTTAAAAACTATTCCGCCAGGCTTCTGCCAATCCTGCAAAGCGGGAACTTTCAAAAGTTTTATTTCGTATTTTACCTACTGAGAAAACTCCCTTTTCATCGGAGATCAGAAGGATCTCGTCCGCCTTCTGAGATTCAAAGGCGATAATTTCATGCTCCTGGATATCAGCCAGGTTATTTTTATGCAAAAAGGTAACAAAATTTTCCATCAAAGGCGATATATACGCACCCTCAGCCTGTTTTGGAATTTTAATAACGTCACCCTCAAGCAGCAAAAGATTTCCTGAAATGGTCCTTGCAATCCTCTTATTGGGATTCAGAAAGATAACGTCGTCCAGATCATTCTCCTGGGCATAAATCTCTCCATAGATATTCTCAGGACTGTGAACACGGATATTGCTTAAAAGATTACTATTAACGTTAATTTCTTTGATTAAATCCAGTTCAAGAGGTCTTTCATGAACAGATAAGACATCATTCACAGGCGTTACTTCATAATAATACGACACGGAGGATTTGGATAATGTAATTCCGTCCCTGTTTCTGAAGACCTGGAAATTAATAATTCCGTCCCTGATCCCTTTGTCTTCAATTACATCTTTCGTAAATGTAGACTGGAAAAACTCCAGGGTGTAGGTCAGGGGAATATTCAGCCTCATTTTTCTCATGGAAGCCATCAGAAAAAAGTAACATTCTTCATCGATGATCAATCTTGAATTTCTGACAAAAAAAGACACTTTCACCGCATCTCCAGACAGAAATGCCCGATTTGCCACATTCAATTCTCCAGATGTAAAATATTGATTTTCCAATTTAATATGATTTATTATAAAAAAATAATGAACGATAAATCGTTCATCAGTTTTATCTGCCAATACTGCTTACGTTTAAGCGGCACCTAATTTTATTCTAAGGTTTTCGATAAGATTTTCCCAGTACATTGCATTTTCCTCTTCATCTCCCTCTTCGCAGAAGTCTGTAATATTTAAAGCGAGATCTTCTGTAATATCATCGATCGTGATTGTCATTTCAAAGAAATGTTTGGTTCCTTCATCCTCTTCCCATCTAAAACGCACGAAACCTTCAGGCTTATATCTAATTAAAGTTGCCTTCTCGGCAGGGCCACCTCCCCAACTAAAAAAGAAGTCATCTCCTTTCTCTACTACCTCATCCGCAAACCATTCAGACAGTCCCTCCGCAGTCGCCAGATATTCATATAAAATCTCTGATAAGCAATGCATTGGGAATTCGTAATGGACTTTATGTTTCGCCATATAATCTTGTTTTAATCGTCCCGCAATATATAAATTAATTTTTTTATTACACAAAAATGTGTTTACTTTTTTACATAATCTTCATGACATTTGTCAGAGATTTTTAAATATTTGTTTAGTGAAATTCTGCATTGTATAAACCTTCGGAAATGCCTTATGCATAAGACCCTGCATTCAATGCTTCTTTACGAATCAAAATAAAAGACATCGAAAAAATTCGATGCCCCAGACGATGAATATCAGATTAATTTTCATCCAGAACTTCCAGAATGATTCTGCAGCCTTCCTCAATTTCTTCTTTTGAAATCGTGAGTGGTGGCGATATCCGCAAATATTCATTCCTGTACAACTGCCAAAAAACGATCAGGCATTTTTCCATACACTTTTTGGCGACGTGCAAGGTATATTCCGGAGCGCCTAAATTTACGGCCAGCATCAGCCCTTTTCCATTGATGTTTTTAATTTTCGGATGCTTCAGCAGGCTTCTGAATAATTGTTCCTTTTCTTCAACTTCATCCATTAAGCCGCTTTCAAGAACCTCCTTTAGCGTTGCATAACTGGAGGCGGCAATCAGTGGGTTTCCGCCAAACGTTGTAATGTGCCCCAACTTTGGAGAATGCGCGAGGGTGTCCATGATTTTTGCCGAACTCATAAATGCGCCGACAGGGACACCGCCTCCCATCCCTTTTCCCATGACCAGAATATCAGGAACAATTCCGAAATGTTCAAAAGAAAATAATTTACCGGTTCTTCCGAATCCCGGCTGTATTTCGTCAAGAATCAGAAGGGCGCCAACTTCTTCGCATCTTCTTTTAAGGTTGATTAAATAATTCCGGTCAGGAACCAGAAAGCCGGCAGCCCCCTGAATCGTTTCTAGGACAACACAAGCCGTTCTTTCGGTAATTTTATCAAAATCTTTCTCGTTGTTAAACTCGATAAAGGTTACCATTGGAAGAAGCGGACGGAACTCTCTTTTATGGGTTTCATTCCCCGATACACTCAATGCGCCGTGGGTATTGCCGTGATAAGAATTTTTAAAAGAAACAATTTCTTCCCTTCCGGTATACCTTTTGGCCAGTTTCAGACTTCCGTCAATGGCTTCTGCCCCGCTGTTTACGAGATACGTAATTTCCAAAGGCTCAGGTGTGGATTCCGCCAGCAGTTTACACAGAGCCACCGGTTTTTCCTGTGCATATTCACCATAAACCATAACGTGAAGGTACTTCTCAGCCTGCTCTTTGATGGCCTCAACTACTTTAGGATGAGAGTGCCCGAGAGTGTTTGCAGAAACACCCGCAACAAAATCCAGATATTTCTTTCCGTCGGTGCCGTAAATATAGCTACCTGCTGCTTTTTCCACTTCAAAACCTGCCGCAAACGGTGTCGTCTGTGCCTGGTAGGTAAAAAAATCTTTTTGCATTTCTATCAATTCAAAATTTCAGCAAAGCTAAAAAACATTCGGCAGACTCCGAAATATAACCGATAGAATAAAAAAATCGCTTACAGTAAGCCTGTAAGCGACACCACCAAATCACAAAATATTAATATGCTTAATTATTTTCTAACTCAAAGATATGTAAAAAACGGATAAAAATACACAATTAACAAAGAATTTTACGTTCTGATGCATATAATTCAAGTAATAAATTGATTCACAACAACAAAAACTTCAAACACCTCAATAACATGCAAACTTCACATTTATGAGATGTTTTTGTACTGAATTCGTCTTTAATTCCTTGAAAACTCTTCCATAAAAAAACTCACTATCTTTCAACAGTGAGTTTTTATTATTTCAACAAAGATTATCGTCTGACGCGTTTTGGTTTTTTGGCTTCTTCTTTAGCTTTTTCATCATCTATCACCGTCTGGGCAGAATCATAAAGCTTCGTATCAGATTCATATTTAATTTCCGGATAATTCGGGGTGTCGACCAGAATATCCTGCCATTTCAGAATTCTGTCTTTTGTATTCCAGTTGAAATCGGGGAACTTCCGTTTGGAAGGTTCAATCATACTCATCGGATAAGTATCTGAAGACGCACCGATATTACATTCTACCACATACAAGGCCTTTTCTTCAAAGATCGCATCAATGATTCCACAAGTACTTACGGAAATCCCGATCCGCTCCTTTTGCTTAGTCTGTGCATTTTCGTCATCAGAATACGTAATCGCCTGCGCATTTCCGATTACTTTTGCTTCCCGGATATTGTTATCTTCTCCGTAGTAAACGGTCATCAGTTTTCCTTTCACCTGGTTGAATTCATCTTTCATATTCAGCGAATCCACCTTGCTGATAGCAAAAGCATTTCCGATCACTTTCAGAGAATCTATACTTTCTTTCTGGGTATTAAAATAAGCTTCTATTTTGTTGCCGGTTACCTGCTTTCCATTGCTCCACAGGATAGGTTCTCTGTACATGTGCAATACGCCGTCGGTTTCGTTAAAAGCGATAGAATCGGCTCTTCCCTGTGCATTCGATTTATAAAACCTGCCTTTTCTGAATGCTCTCAGAAAGCTCTTTTTAACAGTAGCATCCGACGAATCCGGCCTCTGGAACGATATGATCTTTTCAGCGGCAAAATACATCGAATCTTTTTCCAATGCTTTTACGGCATACGGACTTTTGGTCATCATTGCCGAATCTTTCTTTTGGAAAATTTCACCGTAACCGCCTTTTATCCAACGTCTTTCATTAGGATCATCCAACGTTACATTGCCTGTTGCCTTTCCGAAACCCGTGAGCTGATTGTAGTACATCTCGTCACCGGTAAGAATCTTATCATTGTAATATACCCTGGAATTCCTGTACAAGAAAGCTTCTTTCGTATTGGTATTGTAATTTCCTTTATCCGTAACAATACGGTTTTTAGGATCTTTTTTATTGACGATGGTTGTCGGACCGTTGATGTTGACTATATTGGTATTCTGGTTCTGGACAACATTATCGCCTTCCAGAACATACTGTGCATCCTCAATTTTCACTCTTCCCGAAAGATCGATCGTCCGTGTACTGAGGAAATAAGTTCCTGATTTTGAATAGGTGGTACTCTTCCCATCATTTATTGTTCCTCCCGTGTTGTAATAGGCCTGATTGGAAATCCTGTCATAATACATGGTTTCGGTTTTGATCACAGTGCCTTTCGGATCTGTGAGCACCACGTTCTTCCGGGCAATCCCTCTTTGGGTATTTCCGTCATACTCCATTTCATCTGCAGTAATCACCGACCCGTCTGCGTTCTGGAGTTTCACGTTCCCGATGGCCTTCACAAAGTTCTGCTCTTCGTACACGATAACCAGGTCTGCATTCAGCAATGAGCCCTGATGCTCAAACTGAACATTGCCGGTAAAGTAATTGTTCCCGTCATATTTGTCAGGATCTTTCCTCAATTCATCAGAATGAATATGTTTCACCTTTTCCGGTGGCGGGGCATTTTTCTGTGGGGCTGTTTTCGGGGTAAAATAAGGATCTTTCTGCAGAGGTTTAGGATTCTCCTGTGCAAAAATGACCGAAGAAATACAGATAAAGAGACCGAAGATCAGCCTCACGGAAAGATTAGTCATTCTTTGTACCATAAAAATACAGCGAATGAGAATCGATCTTTACCCCAAATGCTTCCTCAATAGCTTCTTTAATTCCCTGAATTCTCGGATCACAGAATTCTATGATTTCCTCGATTTCCTTATCGGAATCTTTTTTATAGATCACGAGATGATCGTGCTGTTTATCAAAATAAGACTTTTCGTAAGATGAAGAAGTAAGCGTTTTCTCACCAAACTGGTGTTTACGGATCAGCCCTGCATCCAGGAAGATCTCAATGGTATTGTAAATGGTCGCTTTGGAAACATGGTATTTTTTCTGCAGCATCAGCAGATACAGATCATCCACATTGAAGTGATGATCCATACTGTAAATCTCTTCTAATATTGTATATCGTTCAGGAGTATTCCGGAAGCCTTTTTCCAGCAAATAGTTCCTTAAAACATCTTTAATAAGCGCAATATTTTTTTCCTTTTGTATTGTATCCATCAAAAAATTTATCTACAAATTTATTGATTTTTATTTAAATACCTATTGTACCCGAGTGTTAAAGAATTTAACTATTATGGCGAATGAAACCGCACTGCTCGATTCTCGACTTGCTTACACAGTCTTCCGTCATCGGCGCAGATTCTACCTCCACGTTGTGGGAAGTGATTCCCCAGGCCTTGAAATCATCGCTTCCGATATACTTAACGAAATTATAAATATTAAGAATAATTTTTTCTTTTACCGTAAGAAGTATATCGTTGATATAGGTATTGTCTATAATCACATACTTCAGATCCGGCGGTATATTGTGTGCCCTGAGAGAAGGATGGCTGCTTCGTGAAGGGATGGTCCCGTCTGCCATCATATCCCTTAATACCATATCAAAATAATCATTGATCCTGCGGTCGATTTTAAATCCTAACATAAAGTTTATCTTATAAATCGTCCCCGGAAGCACTTCATCTACGGCATATTTGAAAGTATACGGGTCTTCCTGGTTGGTAATGTTGAGAATGAAATAATGATCGGCCCTTTTCGGCTGTTTTTTAATGATCGAATAGATAATTTTGGATTCTATTTCATCATTTCTTTTTGCTCGGCTCAGATAAGCGAGATTGGTCGCATATTTAGGAATCGTCTCATCAAGCTTCATATCCTTGATAATCGGAATATAGTTTTCCAGCTTAATAAATTTGATGAATTTGGTTTTGATCAGCCTACCATTGTACCAGGCGTACATACATACCCCTATGGAACCTGCCAGCACAACGGTAATCCAGCCTCCTTCCATAAATTTGATGACATTGGCACTGAAAAAGCCCAGCTCGATAGCCATATACACCAAGGCAAAGACAAGAATTAAAAGCTTATTGACCCTGTGTTTTAAAAGCCAGTATACCAAAAGCACGGTGGTCATGAGCATGGTCACTGTAATAGACAGACCATACGCCGCCTCCATTTTCCCGGATTCTTTAAAATGCAGAACGACAACAATGCAGAACAGCAACAATCCCCAGTTGATTCTCGGAATGTACATCTGCCCTTTAACCCCTGAAGGATAGTCGATTTTTTGGTTGGGCCATAAATTGAGCGACATGGCCTCTGAGAAAATCGTAAATGAACCTGTAATAAGGGCCTGGCTGGCAATAATCGCAGCCGCTGTTGCCAGAATTACGCCCGGAATAACCATCCACTCTTCCATGATTCCGAAGAAAGGATTCACCACCGAGAATCCCGGTTTATTATAGTTGGTTAAAAGCCATGCTCCCTGTCCGAGATAGTTTAGAATAAGCATTACTTTTACAAATCCCCAGCTCACCCTGATATTTTTTGCCCCACAGTGTCCCAGGTCTGAATAAAGTGCTTCAGCTCCTGTTGTACAAAGGAAAACGGCACCCAGGATTATGATGGCGCTCGGTGAATTTACAATAAGTTTATAAGCATAATATGGATTAAATGACCTCAGGATTTCTATATTTTCACTAAGATGAGACAGTCCCAAACCACCGAGTACCAGAAACCAGATCACCATTACCGGCCCGAAAAATTTACCGATAAAACTTGTCCCGAACTGCTGAACAACGAAAATAACAATTAAAATGGCGATCGTAATAGGAACTACCGGCGTATGGGGATTGTAGATCTCAAGACCTTCAATGGCCGACATTACGGTAAGCGAAGGAGTAATCACCCCATCAGCAATCAGCGCAGCCGCTCCGACAATAGCAATCAGATAAAGCCATCCTTTTTTGAGATTTTTGACGAGTGAAAAAAGGGCGAGAATCCCACCTTCTCCTTTGTTATCTGCCCTAAGTGCAATAATAACATATTTTATAGTGGTCTGCAGGGTAAGCGTCCAGATGATACAGGAAAGCGCTCCTTCGATATATTCGTTGAAAGGCATCGTGGTTCCGACGTCTCTTGCATTTACGATTGCTTTCATTACGTAAAGCGGCGAAGTACCGATATCCCCGAAAACAATACCAAGAGAGACCAGAACCCCAATGAAAGAAAGCTTCTTAATGTCAAAGTGTTGACCGCCTTCTGTAACTTCTGCCATATCAGCTAATTTTATTTTAAACGCGCAAATTTAAATCAAATTTACAACCCTGAGAATTTTTCTTCATGAATATAATAAATGAAAAAACTTCCTTTCGGAAGTTTTTTTCTATAATTATGTTAATTATTTCACGTACATCGCTTTTTTGATTTCCTCTTTCACTTTTTCAAGTTTCGGGAACCATTCTGCAAATAAAGCAGCGGAATAAGGTGCAGGTGCATCAGGCGTTGTAATCCTCTTGATCGGAGCATCCAGATAATCGAATGCTTTCTGCTGAACCATATAGGTAATTTCCGAAGCCACAGAACCAAATGGCCAGGCTTCTTCAAGAACAACCAGTCTGTTTGTTTTTTTCACGGAAGCCAAAACCGTATCATAATCCAAAGGACGAACAGTTCTGAGGTCGATCACTTCCACGGAAATCCCTTCCTTCGCAAGATCCTCAGCAGCCTGCATCGCCAATTTCATGATTTTCCCGAAAGAAACCAGCGTTACATCGCTTCCTTCTTTTTTAATATCTGCTTTTCCGATCGGTAAATAGTATTCTTCTTCAGGAATCTCCATTTTATCACCATACATCTGCTCAGATTCCATGAAAATCACCGGGTCATTATCCTGAATTGCCGTTTTAAGCAACCCTTTTGCATCATAAGGATTGGAAGGCACTACGACTTTCAGTCCGGGACAGTTGGCATACCAACTCTCAAAAGCCTGCGAGTGTGTCGCTCCCAATTGCCCTGCAGAAGCCGTAGGACCACGGAAAACGATAGGGCAGTTCCACTGACCACCGCTCATCTGACGGATTTTTGCAGCATTATTGATAATCTGATCAATCCCCACCAATGAGAAATTGAACGTCATGAACTCTACGATTGGTCTGTTCCCATTCATTGCAGCTCCTACAGAGATCCCTGCGAAACCAAGCTCAGCAATAGGAGTATCGATTATTCTTTTAGGACCGAATTCATCCAGCATTCCTTTTGAAGCTTTGTATGCACCGTTGTATTCTGCGACTTCCTCCCCCATCAAATAAATGGATTCGTCTTTACGCATTTCCTCACTCATTGCCTGTGCAATTACCTCACGAAAAGTATATTCTGCCATATCTTTTTGAAAAATTTAGAGTACAAAAATAGTGTTTTTATTATTTATATCACAAAAAAAGACAACTCATTGCTGAATTGTCTTTTATTTTTAATACTGATGTTTATGTTTCTTAATCTACCTTGTGCCAGGTTTGCGTTTTCACTGCAATTCCCAGAACGATGGCTTTTACTTTTAAGGTATTCCCATCTCTTACGATTTCGGTTTTATAGCTTTTACCGTCCTTAGGATTGGTAATTGTTCCTCCTCCGAATTCATTGCCGTCTTTGGATAAACCTCTGATGATCTCCAGGCCGATCAGGGGCTTGTTTTTCCGGTCATCTTTACATTTCACACAGTTGTTGTTTTCCGGTTTGATCAGGAGCTGGGAAATTTTACCGTAATACTTTCCGTCATTTTTTTTGAAAATTTCCACGATAGATTTCGGTTTTCCGGTTTCATCATCTATTGTTTTCCATTTTCCTTCGATCTGGGCAAATGACAGGACTCCGAAGAGAGAAAGAATACATGTTAATAATAATTTTCTCATTTTCTTATAGTTTTAATTGTAATAAAATAATTCTGTTGCGTATCTATTTCTAAAAATAGAAATTAATTTCCAAATAACAAAAAATATTATTATCCGGAACATATATTAACATAGATCCACTTTAACTCAAATAGTTAAAACGGATATTGCTGAAAATTAATGTTTAAATTAATACAATTTCCGGTTGATGACCCTATTCATGTAATCCTGATACCATGCTTTGGCGATCTGTATTCCCTTTTTTGCGTCAGGATTATTCTTTAACTGGTCCATAAGATTCCTTTCCAGTCCCAGATCGGTCTGATCAAAAATACCTACGACTTCTTTTCCATCGAAACGGTAAATATAATTTCCGATCATAAACTGCTCTACGGAACCGTCTGAATTGGCAATAACAGGAGCATACTGCTTTTCACTGACCAGGCTCCGGCCCCAGCTTCTTATTTTTTTATTGTAGCCGATGAGATCAGCCAGCGTAGGATAAATATCAATCTGCTGGGCCAGTTCATTATTTACGCCTTTCAAATGATATTCAGGATTCGGTGAATAAAATATCAGAGGAACGGCGAAGCGATTCATCATTTTTTCATATTCAGGATAATATACCTCATTGGTATGATCTCCTGTGAAAACAAAAATGGTATTTTTATACCAGGGCTGCTTTTTTGCGGTCTCAAAATATTTCTTAATCGCATAGTCGGTATATTGAATCGGCTCATGCATAGGGTTCTTTCCTTTTTTAAATTTACCGTTATATTTTTCAGGAATTTTAAACGGATGGTGTGACGAGGCCGTGAATACCGTTGCCATAAACGGCTGCTTTTTACCCACATTTTTTGCGAAATACTGAAGGAACGGCTCATCCCAGATGGCCCACATCCCGTCGAAATCACTGTCATTATTATATTCCGTCTTGCCGAAATAATGTTTAAACCCTAAAATATTCCCAAAGCCCAAAAAACCCATAGAGCCATTGGGAGCACCGTGGTAGAAAGAGGTATCATATCCCATTTCGTTACAGATAGAAACAATCGATTGAATTTTCTGATTGGAGTACGGGGAGCTTGTGAAGGCATCCGTTAAGCTCGGAATACCTGCCAACACGGAACTCATCCCGTGAATGGACTGGCGTCCGTTGGCAAAAGTATTGGGAAAAATAAGACTTTGCCCGGCAAGACTGTCCATGAAAGGAGTATAGGAAACATAATCCTTGATATTTTTATCTTTATTGAAAGCTCCGGAATACTCCCTGCTGAAAGATTCCACAATAAAAATCACGATATTCGGCTTGTCGGCAGCCTTTCTCTGATATAACTTATACGGATGGATATTATCATCAATAAATTTTCCATCCACAAAATGTACTTCCTTAAAATTATTGGTATTTAAAGTCCGGAAAAAGGAAAATGTACTGTTCAGAACCATATTTCCCTGGGCAGGCAGTTTTACAAAACGGTTTGCGTCAACCAGGTTGATGGGTCTTGTGCTGTGTTTAAAATCGCCTCGTATTCCGCCAACGGTAAGAACGGCCGTCAAGCAGAGCACAACGACAGACCAGATAAAATACGGGACCAGTTTTGCAGGTTTACGTTCTGTTATTTTCACTTTTCTGTAAAGGAAAATCCAAAAGGCCATCAAAACGATGAACCAAATGAGCACGAAAGGATTCTGGACGATTGAAGTGGTAAAGACCTTAAAAATATTGTTCTCGTGCTGCGCCACCTGAAGCGCCGCAGAAGTAAGTCTCATCTGGGAGAATTTAAAGTACACCATGTCCCCAAAATTCATGGCGTAGGAAATCCCGTTGGTAATGAAATACAGCCAGAAGAGAAATTTCTGATATCCTGTTTTGGCATTGATGATAACAGGCAAGATACTCAACAGGATAAAAAGTGAATTTACATATAAAATGGCTGTGGTATCAAATGCAATTCCATGAAACGAAAGACTGAAATAATCCGACACAGAATCTATTTTTATTAATCCGCGATTGAAGTACCAGAATAAAAACCGGGCAATCTGATAGAAAAAATAGGCTAAAAAAATCCGATATAACAATACCAGAACTTCTTGTTTTCTAAATTCTTTAAAAAATTTCATGCGCAAATTTACCAAAATAAATAATGCAGCAACGTAACAATGTGGCAGCATAATAATACAACAATGCAGCAGCATACCGATGAAGCAGCCGTACGTGGAATAATTCAATAATTATTGTTAAATTGTTGTACTGATAAATTGCCACATTGTTTAACTGATTTATTGTTTTAATTTTGTGATTATGAATTTTATTAAAAATAACGCTGCCAATATCATCACACTGGGAAATCTTTTTTCAGGCTGCGTAGGCGCTATCCACCTGATTCTGGGTGATTATCAGACGACTGCGATCTGCCTGCTGTTGTCTTTGGTTTTAGATTTTTTTGATGGCTTTGTGGCGCGTGCTTTAAAGGCAAATTCCAATCTGGGAACACAGCTGGATTCGTTGGCAGACATGGTGAGCTTCGGGTTGGTTCCGGGACTGACGATGTTTAAAATCCTTGAGCCGGCCGGCAGCAATCTGGCAGGAATCGCATTACCATTTGAACTCAAGTATTTCGGCTTGCTGATTACGCTTTTTTCATGTTTACGTCTTGCGATTTTCAACCTGGATGAAGAACAGAAATATTATTTCAAAGGATTGAATACGCCAAGCAACACCATTTTAATCTTTGGATTATATTATGTGGTTAGGCGTGAAGAAGTCTTTGTTCATTTTGTAAATAACAGCTTACTGATGATTATTTTAACAATACTTTCATCATGGCTTCTGATTTCACCGATCAAAATGATAGCCATGAAATTCAAATCAATGAAATTACAGGATAATTATCCGAAAATAGCTTTATTAATCGGCTCAATTATTATTTTAGTTATTTTTAAAACGGTCGGAATTCCTTTAGTCATCATTTACTATATTCTGGTTTCCTTAGTCTTTCAAAAACAATTGAAATAGGATTGATGATAACGTAATCCCATTTTTCAAATTAACACATTCTCAAATTTTCAAATTATAACAAATGAACCTAAAATTACATAAACCGCTCTGCATCTTTGACCTGGAAACCACGGGAACCAACATCGGCAAAGACCGTATCGTTGAAATCTGTATTTTAAAAGTAAATCCCGATTCGTCACGGGAAAGCAAAACCTGGAGGGTAAATCCGGAAATGCCGATCCCTAAAGAATGCAGTGAAATTCATGGGATTTATGATGAAGACATTAAGGATGCGCCTACTTTCAGAGAAATCGCTCCTAAGATTATGGAAATGCTTGCCGGAAGCGATTTGGGCGGCTTTAATTCCAACCGATTTGATGTTCCTCTGCTGGCAGAAGAGCTGCTGAGAGTAGGGATTGATTTTGACCTCAGCAAATTCAGACTGGTAGACGCACAGACCATTTTTCATAAAAAGGAGCCGAGAAACCTCAGCGCCGCGTATCAGTTTTACTGCGGGAAAACCCTTGAGAACGCACATTCAGCGGAGGCTGATGTGCTGGCTACTTTTGAGGTACTGGATGCCCAGGTAGGAAAATATGATGACATCCCGAACGAAATAGGACTTTTGAGTGAATTTACCTTCCACAACAAACACGCCGATCTTGCCGGGTTTATAGGGTACAACGAAAAGCTGGAGGAGGTTTTCAATTTCGGAAAATATAAAGGACAGTGCGTGAAAGTGGTATTCAAAAAAGATCTCGGCTACTTCGGCTGGCTTCAGAATGCAGAATTCCCGCTTTATACGAAGAAAGTTTTTACCAAAATTCAACTGTCCAGCAGATTTTAAAGATGAGTGAGCTGGTAAAATTCAAATTCTACGAAACGGCGCTTCAGGCGAACCGTGATAAGCAGATCCTGGCCCAAAGCGGGATCAACAGTTTTATAGCTAACGAACAGCTGATCCAATCGGATTGGCTTCTTTCGCAGGCTGTAGGCGGCATTCAGCTGCAGGTTTTTGAGGAAGACCTGGAAAAGGCACATCAGGCACTGGAAGATTATAAGGAAAATGAAGCGTTTCCGCTGGAAGTGGAACATACCATCGATCATCCGCCGTTTGATTTTGTATGCCCGAAATGTGGTTCCAATCATATTTACCGGGACGACAGTGCCACAAGCTTCTTTGGGATTTCGATCCTGACAAGCCATAAGTTCGTGTGCTACTACTGTGGAAACGAGTTTATGCACTAATGCATCAACACGCTTAGTAAGACATCCTGATATTAAGCTGATGTGAAGTCTTTATATTTTATTGATAAATTGCCTATTCACGTGTCATAGCCCCGATTGCAACGGCATCCTTTTTGGTTGAAGACCAAAAAGATACAGTGGAAAGCGGGAAAAAGCTCCTGAAAAAAAATCAAAAGTAAACCGATTGGTAAAGAACTTAATATTGCACAACATTTAATAATTATGAAAATAATCTGTATAGGAAGAAATTACAGCGAACACGCCAAAGAACTGGGCAATGAAATCCCCGAAAAGCCGGTGATCTTTATGAAACCGGACACCGCGGTTCTGAAAGGAAACGACTTTTATATTCCTGAATTTTCAGACGATGTTCATTACGAGCTGGAAGTGGTGGTAAAAATTTCCAAAGGCGGAAAATACATCCGGAAAGAAACAGCTCATAAACATTATGAAGAAATCGGGCTGGGAATAGATTTTACAGCGAGAGATCTGCAAAGCGAACTGAAGACCAAAGGCCTACCCTGGGAGCTCGCCAAAGGTTTTGACGGCTCTGCAGTACTCGGAGATTTCTTTAAAAAAGAAGATTTCAACCTTGCATCTCTGAATTTTTCATTATTAAAAAACAAGGAGAAAGTTCAGGACGGAAATACGAAAGACATGATGTTCGGTATCGATGATATTATTGCTTTTGTTTCACAATACTTTACCTTACGGGTAGGAGACCTTATTTTTACAGGCACGCCAAAAGGTGTCGGTAAGGTGGATGAAAACGATATTCTTGAAGGCTACCTTGAGGATAAAAAAGTGATTGATATCAGAATATTATAGATGATTTAATACGGTTTTCCGGCATATTTTTCTTAACTTTAGTAAACAAAATTAAAGGTTATGGTAAATATTGTATTGCCCGTAGATTTTGGGGACAAGACAGAACAGCTTATAGAAGGTGCTGTAAAATTTGCAAAGCAGGTAAACGGCAGAATCTTTCTGATCCACGTAGCACCGTCGGATATTGGTTTTGCTATCGGAGATATGGGATTTCAATATTTCCCTGAGGTGGAAGAGAACGAGATCAGGGAAGAACTGGTTCAGCTTAATAAAATACAGCAGAGAATACTGGCCCACGATGTCGATTGCGAGCACATCCTGAAACAGGGTCTCGCAAAGGATATTATATTGGAACATGCCCAGGACAAAAAAGCGGACTTTATCGTGATGGGATCTCACGGACGAAGCGGAATTTATGATGTTTTCGTAGGAAGCCTCACAAAAGGAATTACAAAAGATTCAAATATTCCTGTTTTGGTATTGCCGATTCACGAATAAAGAGGACATTCATCATAAAAAAGCCGGTCAAACAGAATTTGACCGGCTTTTTACTATATAACCAATTAATTAACCTTCTTTTTTGTAGATATTCGGATCGTAGTAAGGAAACTTACCCTCCGTTGGAGAATAGTAGTCTTTATCTTTATCGCCACCAAGGGTAACTACCAACACATAGCACCAGTAGGTAAACAATGTGCAGCAAACAATAAATAAAACCCAGTTTAACACGTTTCCGAATGTATCAAAAAAACCAAACGACCATTTGAAAACTTTGCTCAAGAATAGAAAGAAAGACGTCATTATTTTCCTTTTTTAAATTAACTTTGTACAAATTTATAAAAAATGTTTAGATTACTTTCAAAAGAAAGCAATATTTTTTCCATCCCGGTTTATATTGGGTTTCTTCTTTTAGTAGTAATAACTTTTAACTTTTTGAATTTCAACACTTATGAAGCGATCATCGCAGTGATTACCTTTCTGGGAATTGCTTTGGGATATTTTTGCTTTCACAGCATCGCGCTGAATTATCAGACTCACCTTCCTTTATTTTTGTATACCTTTTTTATTATCGGGTTGTACCCCGGAAATCTAGATATTGGAATTGCCGTTGCCCTGCTTACCAATTCTTTTCTTTTGCTTCTGCTTACAAGTACCAATGAAGACCTTAGAAAAAAGTCCTATGTACTGGTAGGATCGATCGTGGCACTGAATTTCATTTTTCTCCCTACGACCTGGCCGATGGCGGCTTTTGTGATTATTCACCTGATTGCCACTTCCGAAAGAATAGGACTGAATATCTTCAGGTTTTTCCTGGGCATTCTCCTCATTGTTTTCAGTTATTTTTCCGTGATGTTTTTCCTGGAATATACTTCATGGAATATGGATTATTTTCCTTTTGGGACAATGACCTTCGTGACGGATTACAGAGGCCTTCTGCCACTGATTCCAATTGTTTTGATGCTGATCTACGCAGTGTATGATCACTTCAGGAATTACAATAAGAAAAGCCCGGTAAGCCGGTACAAATACACATTTTTACTGGTTTTCTCCGTCGCACAGCTGATTACGATCATCCTGTACATGAATATGGATTATGAATATTTACTGCTTCTTGCGTTTCCCGCCACCATTATCATCAGCAGGATGCTGAGATTTTTACCGAAATACTGGATGCAGGAGCTGAGCTTGTGGCTGATAATTTTCAGTTTAGCCGGTTTCAAAGCCGGAATTTATTTTAATTTATTTTAAAAGATTATGATTCAGATAGACGATAAATTGATCTCCGAAGAAATTTTTTCTGAAGAGTTTGTTTGCAACCTTACCAAATGCAAGGGAGCATGTTGTGTGGAAGGGGACGTAGGTGCTCCTTTGGATAAAGACGAGCTGAAAATTTTAGATGATATTTTCGATAAAATCAAACCTTACCTTACCGAGGCAGGCATTAAGGCTCTCGAAGAGCAGGGCACATGGACCACGGATCCCATGGATGGCATGTATGTAACCCCCATGGTGGAAGACCGCGAATGTGCTTATGTAACTTTTGACGAGAAAGGCATCACAAAATGCGGAATCGAAAAAGCGTATGAAGACGGCGCCGTAGACTGGCAGAAACCGATCTCCTGCCACCTTTACCCGATCCGTGTGACGGAATATTCATCTTTTACGGCTTTAAACTACCATGAATGGAGTGTATGCAGCGATGCCTGTACGCTGGGGAAAGAGCTCCAGGTTCCTGTGTACAAATTCCTGAAAACGCCGCTCATCAGAAAATACGGTGAAGATTTCTATGATATTCTGAGCGATGTTGCCGAAGAATGGAAAAAGGAGTACGAGTCCTAAAGTGTGTGCTTTCAGGGTTCAATACTTTAAGATTTAAGTAATAGCAAAACCGTCCCACACTGTGAGACGGTTTTTGTTTGAAACTTATATCGTTTTTAACGGAACTATTAATTCATAGCCCCGGTTTTGATCACTGCTGCTCCGGGTTTGGTTTCATCTGCTTTGGCATTTTCCCAACCGTCTTCCGGCATTAAAGTAGCTATTATTCTTCCTTTTGTAAGGTACTTTTTCCCTACATCCTGAAGGTCTTTTACGGTCAAAGCTTTTACCTTCTGTTCGTAATTCAGGATCTCGTACTTGTCGCTACCGTCCATCTGGTTTTTGGTAAGCGCGCTCATCCAGTACGAATTATCTCTGAGACTGGTTTTGTAGTCGTTGTACTCCCCTTCTTTGTATTTGTCGAGATCTTTCTGTTCAGGTCCCTGATCGATGAGCTTCTGAAGTTCTGCCAATGCACTTTTTGTAAGCTTTTCTACATTCTCAGGCCCGCAAGGGAAACTGATGCTGAAGTTATAACTATTGAAAGGTACTCTGGACATGGCTCCTCTCGCACCGCCTCCATAGATTCCGCTTTCATCCTCACGGAGCTTTTCGATGACCTTGATGGTGGCCACTTCTCCAAGAGCTTCCAATGCCAGGGCCTCTTTTTCATTGTAAGGCGTTTCGCCCCAATACGAGATGGTAACCATACTTTTAGGATCTTTTCCTTTCTTATAGGTTTTTGTATAATCTCCGGTCATCTGTCGGTATCCGGTATCTTTGAATTTCGTTGTTTTCCCGGTAGAAGGCAGGCTGGCAATGTATTGAAGCACTTCATTCTTAAATTTAGCCTCATCAATATTTCCTACAAAATAGAAATGAAAGTTTCCGGCGTTGGCAAATTTTTCCTTATAAATATCGTATGCTTTTTTATAATCTGTATTGGCCCATTCTTTTTCCGTAGGGATGATTCCGATAAATCTCGGATTCTTCTGGTTCATAAATTTAGCATGCTCACTTGAAAAGTAGAATTGCGGATTCGACAGAAGATTGTCCAGCATGGCAGACTGCTTGGTTTTATAAGCATTAAAAGCGTCCGGATTGTAGTTTAATCCTGTGAAATAAGCATACATCAGCTCCATAGCCGTACCGAGGTCTTTTTGTGTCGTACGTCCTGAAACACCTTCAAACATAGGGCTTACCATAGGATTTACACTCACTTGTTTTCCGGCAAGGTAATTGGTAAGATCAGATTTTGAGTATGAATTTACACCTGCTTCGGAAAGGGCAGAAAAAGCAAACTGCGTCTTATTGAAATCCGCGTCGTTGATCAGGGAACTTCCTCCCATACTTCTGGCGGAGAACACAATTTCGTCATCTTTAAAATCCGTTTTCTTGAATGTTACTTTGGCGCCGTTGCTGAGCGTCCAGGTCGTAGTACCCAGCTTGGCATCGTTTTCGGTTTTGGCGATTTTACCTTCAGACTTGAAAGGTTTTACCAGATTCTTGATGGTCTCTTTTTCCTGGTAAGGTTTAAGATCCGCCATTTTTACATTTTCAAAAGTACTTAGAACCATCGCCTCTGTCGGCATCGTAACGTTTTCTTTTTTAGGACCGGTAATCACTACGACCCGGCTGTCTTCTTTTACGAATTTCTTGATGATGTCATTGGTCTGGGCCAGTGTTACAGAAGGCAAAAACATTTTCGTATCTTCATATTCCCATGAGATACCCGGAATCGGTTCCTGTTCCAGGAAGTTTCTTACGTATTCATCCACAAGCATATCGCTTTCCGTTTTGTCACGGTTGTTGTAAGATCTTTCCAGATTTGATAAAACCTGGGACTTTGCCCTGTCAAGCTCTGTCTGGGTAAATCCGAATCTTTTGGCTCTTTCGGTTTCTTCCAAAAGCACTTTAAGCGCATTCATTTGGCCACCATCTTTAACCATAGCAAATCCCTGGAAACCTTCTTTGCTTCTTGCATACGTTCCTCCATGATAAACTGATCCATAAGTAAATGGAGGATTCGTAGAATTTACAAGCTCTCTCAATCTGTTATTCAACATGGTTGAAGTAAGGTTTTCAATGATGCTCTGATTGTATTGTTCAACCGTCACGTCCGGCTGATAAGCTTCGGAATCTTTCATGATAAACTGTACCATAGAGCTGGTGGCATCAGGATCTGTTTCCACGGCTACCAATGTTTCCTGGTGATTCGGCAGGTCAAAGGTTTTTCGAGCTCTTGGTTTTTCAGGGTTTTTGTATTTGCTGAAATTATCCTTGATCTTCTTTTCTACCTCATCTACATTAATATCTCCTACAACAACAATGGCCATAAGATCAGGTCTGTACCAGTCTTTATGAAATTGTCTGATCACTTCAGGCTTAAAATTTTCCAGCACTTCTTTTTTCCCGATCGGAAGCCTGTTGGCATATTGAGAATTGTACAGTAATTTAGGAAGATATTTGTCTGACATCCTTTTGTCTGCCCCAAGACCTAATCTTAATTCTTCGAGCACAACCCCTCTTTCCTTGTTGATTTGTTCATCGGAGAGTGTGGCATTGAACGCCCAGTCTTCCATCACTTTAAGTCCTGCATCCAGATTTCCCGGTTTATCCAAAGGAACAGGAAGCATATATACGGTTTCGTCGAAGCTTGTATATGCGTTAAGGTGCTGACCGAATTTTACACCGATTGACTGTAAAAAATCAACCAGTTTGTTGTCGGGAAAATTCTTTGTCCCGTTGAAGTTCATGTGCTCCATAAAGTGGGCAAGACCCCGCTGGTTTTCGTCCTCAAGAATAGATCCGGCATTGATCGCCAATCGGAAATCCACTTTCTTTTCAGGTAACGTATTTTTCTTGATGTAGTACTTCATTCCGTTTGAAAGAGTACCGATTCTTACAGAAGGATCTGTAGGAATATTCTGTGCGAATGCATTTGCAGAGAAAAGGAAAACCACTGCAAATGAAGATAGCATTTTCTTCATAGTTCTGATTATTAATTTTTATGGTTCAAAAATATCATTTATTCCCAAAACGAAGAAATATTTAAATTATTATATTAAGTTAAATATTCGTAATTATCGTTAAATTTTAGACTTAAAAGACGAATTGCTTATCGATAATTCATGATTTTGAGACACTCATTTTAATTCAAAAATAGGTAATTTATATTTTAATTTCAGATAAAAATATAAATTTAAATAAAACAAACTCATATATTCAGGTTAAACCTTACCATAAAAATATGGAATCAATAAAAAAGCCGGGAAAACCCGGCTACATTATTTAATAAGAATATCTTCTATTTAAAATCAGCATCAGATACTCCCGAATTGATGGTAACCTTTGTTGTTTTGATCACCACTTTCTGGCCATTTCCTTCTGCTTCTATTTCCTGAGGGAATTTGATTCCGTCCACCGTCATATAGCTTTTTACAACTGCAGTTCCTTCTGCTGCTGTAGACTTATACAATAATCCGGTTGCGGCATCAAAGTAAAAAGTACCTTTGCCAGAAGTTAAAACATTGTAATCTTTCCCATCGATTTTTTCAACGGTAACAGCTGAAAAGGTAGACGGATCATACGATAGGGCATCTATGACTTTGCTTTTTTTCAATTCAGGAATTTTATCGGCAGGAATATCCATTTTCTGACCTCCCTGTTCAAAATATCCTTTTTCACCATCGAAAAACTGAACCATCTTCTGCCCCATTACCGACTGTTCAGACTTGAATTTATTCCCCATTTTTTTGGTGGTCATCATCACGTCCATTCCCTGAACAGTAAGGGTATTTTCGATAAGGGTTGTTTTAATGTTCTCCAGTTTATCTTTTCCACCCAGAGCTTTAAGATAGTTGTCAATGACTTCTTTAGGTGTTAATTTCGATTTTACGGCTTCCGTTTTAGCCGGAGCAGCCGCCGTAGTTTGTGCAGCTACCGGAGCAGCGTATAGCACAGCGCATAAAAACGGAACGATGATCTTTTTCATATACTAAATTTAGACCGTAAATATATGAATATTGAATGATAAAGTTTTGAGTTACCAAATAAAAAAACCACCAAAATGGTGGTTTCAAAATATTTATAGAAAATATATTACTTTTTAAGCTCTTCTAAAAACTCATCATGAGAGATAGCTGTTTCCTTCTTCGTTGCTTTCTCAAGGATCACGTCTTTAAGTTTTGTCATGGCAACTTCTGAAGAAATCTGTCTTACCTGCTCCTGGTCTTTCAACATCTCTACAGCATACTTCTGAATTTCCTCATCTCCAAGGTGGTGAATTCCGTAGATGGCCAATTGGTTTCTCACCAACTGCTCCGCCTGGGCCAACACATCAGCATAATCAAGCTGGATTTCATTCTCACTCATCAGCTTACCTTCAATGATCTGATATTTCAACTG
>JBMDXW010000413.1:0-2155 GCA_048594965.1 Chryseobacterium sp. | reverse complement strand
GATGAATCCCAATCACATCTATAATCACTTGTTAAATAAGCTCCTTTATTTGATGCATACTTTTCTAGGATTTCATTGCTGGGTGAAAATATTTTAAAAGATAAATTTTCATCATTGAATTTATCATTTATCTCAGTTTCTAAATCTTTTGTATTTAAAGATAATTTCCAAGTTATATTTGGATGATGTATTAAATACTCTTCAAGATCATGTGCTTGTTTGTAAGAAAGAAGATTTGATTCTATTGTTTTTTCAATCTTATTCAGTATTTTTCTTGGAGAATTAAAAATAACATTATCAATGAACGGTTCGTCGTTTCTATTTTCAATTTCTTTAAACAAATCTAAAATACCTTTAATGTGATCGTCATCATGATGTGTAACTATTAAAAAATCAATTCTCTCATTTCTTGATTTTATTTTATAATATTCAGAAATTAAATAAGTACTATCGTTACCACCGTCAATGACAATGTTTTTAGAATTATGATTAATAACTATACAATCACCTGATCCAGCCTTTAAAAATTTAATTTTCATGTAATTTATTAGTAAGGCTGTAAAAGTATAAAAACTTTATGGATTCGTTACTTTTTTATTTTAATGTTAAACTTCTAAAGAAGACAAAATTTATTGCAATATTTATTATTATTAATCTAAGTCATATGAAAAGAGCTATTTAATAATTAGAAGATATTATTTTAATTAAATAATACAAATAATATCGTATATGTAATTTAATAAAACTTAAAGTTATGAGAACAATGTAGAAAATAAGAATCTAGCCATTCAGAATTCAAGTGTAAAATCCATTAAGTCTTTAGGCGAAACATTCAGTCCTTTGGCCAGATCAATAAATGTGGTAAACGCAAAGTTTCTTTTTCCATTTTCTATATCGCTTACGGTACCTTTGGTCAATTTGGAACTATTAAGGACTACTTCATCCTGCGTAAGCCCTGATTCAAGTCTTATTTTCTTAACGTGTTCTCCAAATTTTTTTAATATTTCTTCCTGTAAGGCATCCATGTATTACGACTTTATACAAAGGGCGTGATTTTTTCGATAAATTTTGTTACAAGAACTTGTAACAAATTGAGATTTTTATATATTTGTGATACAGTAGAAAAGATCATTATAAATATATTATAGCCATAGGAGAACAATTCCTTTGTAAGATTAAAAAATCAATAAAAAACACACACTTATGAAAAAGAACAACATAGACTTTGAATCCCGGTTTTGGTCCGGCCGAAGCAAGCTTTCACCCGTCGCTTTAGGGGACGTATTTTTCCAGTTCCATGACCTGGCCACAGCGAAGGAGCGGCTCAACCTGATGATGCAGTACGCGGTACAGGGGAAAACGCGGATCCCGGAAGATCCTTCGGTGGTCTTTCACTTCCACCAGTCGCTGCGGTCGCTGATCCGGGCAGGGTGGTGTCTCCGGAAGAAATCCGGGAAATGGACAGTGGAGGCCGTTCCGGAGACCGGTAATCCGTTGCTGTATGGTTCGCTTTCGGAGGAAGAATACCGCGATCCGGTTTGCGTGTTCCGCAAGGCTTTTAAGGCGTACCGCACTGAGGAACTGGAGGACTTCCTTTCGGACATCGTGTATTTCTCCCTCGGGACGTTCCACAATGTACCGGAACGTGATATCGTAGGGCCGTACCTTCATCTGATGAAGATGCTGGACGCGGCGTGGCTGATTGTAGAGCGGAAGAATAGGAAAAAAGAGCTTTTTCAATCTCTGCCACAGGAAGATGAGGTTTATATACCGTAGAAATCCTGAATCTTTCCATGCGATTTCTAATACTAAGTTGAGATTCCTCCGGGATGACAAACGGAATGTTGAAATTATGCGCATTTGGTGCCTGCAACCCTCAAAGCCTTTACCAGCGTGTTAAGAAAATCCTTCGAGAGCCTCAGGATGACATATCGCCAATATTAGTCTGAACTTATATTCTGCTTAAACAGAGAACTATTTTAATCCAAACTGAGTTGTCTATACACACTGTCAGGCTGAGGCTCTCGAAGCCTTGCTACCATCTATGAAAATCTAAAGACAAATCCGTGGGAGAATGTAACCGTGAAAAATCGAAGGAAGTTTTCAAAATCGTGTCGGACATCTGGTGCGGATCTCATCGGAACTGTAATCCCGG
>JBMDXW010000412.1:0-2684 GCA_048594965.1 Chryseobacterium sp. | reverse complement strand
TTTATCTTGTTCTATGAAAAATAATTGTTTGCAGAAATAGGCAAGATCCAGAATAAGTAAACCGTTCCCACAATTATCGAAGTCAAATATTGTGAGGTCATTTTCATTGTTTACACTTAAATTGTCGTACCAGATGTCAAGATGTACAATTCCTTTTTGACTAAGCTTAAATTTAGTTTCCTGAAAGGATTTTGATATTTTATCAACAATTTGTCTTAACAATTTCATCTCATTCAGATCTTCTGAAAAATATTGTTTTAACTGATCATACGGTTTTCTTAGAAGTATTTCAGAATCATAATGTATTCTGGCAATTTTTTCGCCAGCCGTTACGTTGTGAATTTTAGCGATAAGAGAGCCGATGGAAAAGCAATTTTTATTGGTCAGGAATCGCTTTTTACCGTCGTCTGCAAATGAAAAAAGAACAACATAACGGATTCCTTCAGGAGCATTGATTTCATGGATTAATTCAGCATTTTTATCAGCAATTGGAAACGAAACAGAAAGATTGTTGTTTTTGAGTGTGTTAAGAAGTCTCAATTCTTCCTGAATTTCAGTTTTAGTTCGCCACTTATGGCAATAAACCCTGACAACATACCTTGTATTGGGATCTGAGATGAAATAAGTGTGGTTTACTCCTGTTCTAAACAGTTTACATTCAAAGCGTTCATTTAAATCGTATTTTTCTATTATAAAGCGACCTAAATCCTTTTCTGATAATGTTGAAGCAGTTACTGGGAAAGTTGTCATTGGTTTTGTTAGAGATTAATATTTAATCGATTTCCTGGTTTACCAGATTTATTTATGCATGCTTATCATCTTTTCTCAATCTACTCAGTTCTGATAGCGGTTGATCATTAAAACTCATCTTCCAGCTTCTCATAAAGCCGTTGAAATTGTTTAAAATTTCTTAAATAGACCGCATGATTTTCCTTGCTTGGTCTAAATAATTGTTCAGGTTCATCTGTTAAATCCGATGCCGACTGTTCTGTGGCTGGCTCCTTAAACTCAATTCCTAATGCTTGCATAGCTACGATTGCTGCTCCCCATGCCGAGCTTTCTACTGTGTTTTTGATGGAAACAGGCTTATTGAAAATATCTGCTAACATCTGAACAAGATTCTGAGACTGTGCTAAACCGCCACTTGCATAAATTTTGTGAATGGGGCCGGTGTTTTCCTCCAGCGCAATTCCCACATTGTAGATTGCGAACAGCATGCCCTCCATCGTTGCACGGGCAAAATGGGCTCTGGTGTGGTGCAACTGTATTCCAAAATAAACACCTTTTGCATTGGAATTCCAGTACGGAGCACGTTCACCGGTTAAATAAGGCAAAAAAATCAGGCCTTCTGATCCCGGATTGATGGAACCGATCATTTCGTTTAATAAAGCGTCAGGATATTTATCCTTTTTTTCTTCGATCGATTCGTATAAAAAGGTATTTCGAAACCAGTTGCGCAAAAGCCCGCCATTATTAACAGCTCCTCCAACTATATATTCATTCGGTCTGAGTAGGTAGCTAAATAACCGTTGCTTCTGCTCTGGGTTTGGCAGAGAACAGGTTACCCGTATCGCTCCACTGGTGCCAATACTTACAGAAGCAACTCCCGGTTTCACAGCTCCCACTCCCAGGTTGGCCAGACAGCCATCGCTACCGCCAATAACAAATAAGGTACCTTCGGGGATGTGCATAGAGGCTGCGATGTCCACGTCCAGCAATCTTGAAATATGATCAACAGGTACAGGTGTTGACAGCTGTTCGGCAGAGATTCCCGCTAAATTCAATGCTAAGTCCGACCATGCTGATTGGTGTATATCAAATAATCCCGTTGCCGATGCAATGGAATGGTCCACCAGATAGGAACCAAAGAGTCGGTAAAAAAGAAATTCCTTAATGCCAATAAATTTATGGGATCGAACGAACACTTTTTCATCATGGGACCTCATCCATATTAATTTGCAAAGCACGGACATCGGATGAATGGGCGTTCCGGTCTGTTGATATAACAGCCGTCCTTTTTCAGTTGCCTTCAATCCGACAGCGATATCTTCACTTCTCCGATCAGCCCAAATGATACAATTTGTGAGTGGCTTGCCCAATTCGTCAACAGCGATTAATCCGTGCATGGCACTACTAACCGAAATACACATAGGCTCCGGCACGTCATCATGGTCTTGTAATTCGATCATCAGACGCGCGACGGAATCGATACACGCTCTGTAAATAATTTCAGGATCCTGCTCATAATGCCCTTCCAAAGGATTCAGTATGGGATAAGATGTACTGTGTGCTGCCAAAACGTTACCTTCCAGACCAAACGCAACGGCTTTTGTCGATGAAGTACCAATGTCCAATCCTATGATCATAATTTATAACCGCTTTTTGAAATATCGTTTTATATAATTTTTATTTGTCGCATTTTTTTATTATCCATTTCAAAGCCAAATTTGATGCGCTACTGATATTCTTTTCTTTTGCAGTGCATAAATAAGGAAAAAAATTAAAGATCTGATCATTTCTAAGTTTATGATCTCCGTAATCACTAATTGATCTTATGATGACTAATTTTTTTAGAAATTAAACTTGTTTAAACTCTTTTTTCAGATATTCTTTACAGAAGATCCGTTTTTATGGAGGAAAAATCAATGATTTTTGCATTAAAAATAAACTTAAGACTTACTTTT
>JBMDXW010000411.1:0-11560 GCA_048594965.1 Chryseobacterium sp. | reverse complement strand
TCATTTTTATATATTTGACGTGCTGATGCATAATGTTTTCCCGTCGAATATGGAAGGAGATGTCCGTAATTACATTGAAGAGAGCATTATTCCCAATATGAAGGGAATCAGTAATTTAACCATTGTTTTAGCTTTGATATTTGCGACAAACGGAACATTTTCCCTGATCAACGGATTCAATGAGAACACCAAGGAAAAAATGAGTGATGTCAAAGAGTTTATTCTGTCTTTTTTTATTACTATCGGCTTCGTGCTTATTGTTTTCCTCGCACTTTTCGGAATATACTATTCTGAAATTGTTCTGAAGCAGTTTACCCCGGTTTATGATGTCAGCTGGCTGGTGGATAATCTTTCGAAAATTATTGGTTATGTGTCTTTTCCTCTGTTTTATTTCATCCTTTTAACGCTTTTTTATTGGCTGGGAACGGTGAGAATTACCAGATTCAGGCAGGCAATACCGGGAGCGATTCTTACCACAGTTCTTTTCGTCGTCACTACCTATTTTTTTGCCTTATATGTTAAAAATATCGCCAGGTACAACGTTCTGTACGGTTCCATAGGAAGTATGATCCTGCTGATGGTATGGGTTAATGTGAATGTCTATCTTCTGCTTTTCGGAAATGAATTGAATATGGCAATCAGAAAAGTAAGAATTGAAAAGCTATTGGCTGATGAGCTGAAAAAATCCAGAATTCAGAATGCGGAATCCGGGAATGAAAAACGATAGATTACTTTATTCTTCATCTTCCGAATAGCTGTTGTTTGAATTTAACCTTAAAATCAGATATCCCGAAACAGCAGCCAGCAAAGAAGCGATCAGGATCGCAAATTTTGCTTCATTCTGTATGTTAATTTCGTTTTTAAAAGAGAGTAACGCGATAAAAATAGACATGGTAAAGCCGATTCCCGCGAGCAAACCGACACCCAGCATCTGTTTCCATGAACTGTTCTGAGGAAGGGAACTTAATTTTAGTTTGATTGCAATTAATGAAAATAAATTAATTCCTGTCAGCTTGCCTAAAACCAGTCCGCAGATAATTCCCAAGCCCAAAGTGCTGGTAAGACCGGAAACCATCTCATGGTTAAAAGTGATATTGGTATTGGTAAGCGCAAAGATAGGCATGATTAAAAAGCCGACCGGAACATGCAGCTGATGTTCAAGTTTTTCCAGTGGAGAAATTTCCGTATCTGAAATATTTGTCGGGATGGAAAATGCCAGCAAAACGCCCGCAATCGTCGCATGAATGCCGGAATGGTGCAGGCAATACCACAAAAATACGCCAGGTATAAGGTAGAAGATAATTTTGGTAACTTTTAAAAAGTTTAATACAAATAATAAAACAGTGATGCCCAAAGACAATAATAAGTACATCCAATGGATTTGCTCAGTGTAAAATATCGCAATAACCAATATGGCACCCAAATCATCTACAATAGCCAGGGCGGCCAGAAATATCTTGACAGAGTTCGGTACTTTTTTTCCCAGCAATGAAATAATGGCCAGCGAAAAAGCAATATCCGTTGCCATAGGAATTCCCCAGCCATTGCCATACGTTGTCCCGGAATTGAACAGGCTGTAAATGAGCGCAGGGACAATCATTCCACCAACGGCGGCAAATATCGGAAGTGAGGCATTTTTAAACGAGGACAGTTCGCCTTCTATCATTTCTCTCTTGATTTCCAGACCTACCAAAAGGAAAAACACGGCCATCAGTCCATCGTTAATCCATATACTGACCGGATATTTCAGGTGAAATACATCCGTTCCTGTCTCGTGATCAAGTAGTGTCTGAAAGGGCTTGGCGAAAGAAGAATTAGCGATCAACAATGAAATGATTACACAAAAAATCAGAATAATCCCCGAAGCCTGGCTGCCGCTGAAAAATTTTTTAAAGTACTTTGTTAAGTTCATAATTAAGACTGCAATCTCCTGATCTTCGATATACCGTTGATGTCATTAAGCTTTTTGAAAGTCTGCTCAAGCTGACTTTTATTTTTCACTTCAAGGTTAATCGTTCCGGTAAAAATTCCGTCGTTGGATTCAATAGACATACTTTTCATGTCCATCCCCATGGATCCGCTGATTACGGTGGTGATATCATTGATCATACCCATCCTGTCGAGTCCTTCAATCTCAATTTTCACCCTGTTTTTGAAGCTTTCCGCGTTCACCCATTTAGCAGGAATAACCCTGTAATCATATTGGGCCCGGAGGTTGATCGCATTCGGACAGTTGTCGCTGTGAACCTTTATACCGTCTGAGATCGTGATGAAGCCAAATATTTTGTCTCCCGGAATAACCGTGCAGCATTTGGCATAGGTATAATTGAGTTTTTCTTCGTCCTTACCAAAGACGATCATATCGAGGTTTTGCTCTTTAGGCTCCACGAAAGCTGTATTCTTGGAGGGCGATTTCCTGAATCTCGAAAGCAAATTATTGAATACATTTTTACTTTCGATGTATTTTCTCAGGCTGCTTGCGTCCAGCTCATTGCTTTGGAATTTAAGGAAAAGTTCCTGGGAAGATTTGAGGTGAAAAAACTTCTGAAGCTTGTTTACCTCATCATCATTAAAATTTATTTTAGCATGACGGAGTTTTCGCTGAAGAATCTCTTTTCCTTCTTCTACCAGCTGATTTTTCTGTGAATTTAGATAACTCTTGATTTTCGATTTGGCTTTGGAAGTCACCACGAATTCCAGCCAGTCGGATTTTGGTTTCTGGTTTTGGGAAGAAAGGATGTCCACCTGATCACCGTTCTGCAGCACATAAGAAATGGGAACCAGTTTTCCGTTGATTTTTGCACCTAAACATTTCATTCCAAGATCGGAGTGTACTGAGAAAGCGAAATCGAGAGCGGTAGCATTGGTCGGAAGGATTTTAATTTCTCCTTTTGGGGTAAACACGAAAACTTCTTTGGAATAAAGGTTCAGTTTAATATTGTCCAGAAGCTCGGAGGTCGAAAGATTCTGCTGCTGTTCAAGCACTTCCCGGATTTCCGTCACCCAGTTTTCAAAATTCCGGTCCTCGGAACTTTGTTTGTAGCCTTCCTTATACTTGTAGTGTGCTGCCACTCCTTTTTCGGCAATTTCATCCATTCTTTCGGAACGGATCTGTACTTCGATCCATTTTTTATCAGGACCTAAGACCGTTAAATGCAAACTTTCGTAGCCTGTAGAACGCGGCTGTGTGATCCAGTCCCGCATTCTTGACGGGTTACTATGGTACACATCTGTTACGATGGAATAAATTTTCCAGGCAAGGAATTTTTCGTTCTTAGCATCTGATTTATAGATGATTCTGATGGCGTAGTTGTCGTAAACCTCTTCAAAGGAAACCCCTTGCTTCAGCATTTTCCTGTAAATAGACGAAATGGCTTTTGCGCGTCCTTTTATTTTAAAGTTTAAACCTTCTTCATGCAGCTTTTCAGATACTTCCGTCTTAAATTCTTCGATGTATCTTTCACGGCTTTCTTTGGCGAGCTCCAGTTTTTCCGTTATTTCCGTGTAAACATCCGGATTATTATATTTTAAAGATAAATCTTCCAGCTCGGATTTTATATTATACAGCCCCAGACGGTGCGCCATAGGAGCGTAAATATAAACGGTTTCAGAAGCGATTTTTTTCTGCTTATCCGGCGCCATGCTTTCCAGCGTACGCATATTGTGAAGACGGTCTGCAATTTTAATAAGGATCACCCGGAAATCTTCAGAAAGGGTAAGCAACAGTTTCCTGTAGTTCTCGGACTGAACCGAAATATTCTGATGGTTCATGATGGAAATCTTCGTGAGTCCGTTGACAATATTGGCAATTTTTTCCCCAAAGATCTTCTTCAGATCGTCGTAAGTATAATCGGAATCCTCGATCACATCATGCAAAAGGGCACAGGCGATCGACGTAGCACCCAACCCGATCTCCGTGGCTACAATTTTTGCCACGGCAATAGGATGATAGATGTACGGTTCACCGGATTTTCTCCTCTGATCTTTGTGCGCATCCAGTGCAATATCGAAAGCCTTTCGGATAAGTTTGTTATTTTCCTCATCCAAAGTTCTGTATGTGTTGGAAATCAAATCCTTATATCGGGCTAAGATTTCTTTGTTTTCCTGTTCTAAGTCGTAACTCATTCGTGCTAATCCCTTATTTAAACGAAAATACGAATTTTTTCTCACTTTTCAAACATGAAAAAATCCGTAGATGATCTACGGATTCCGGTTATTAATTCTTATCATTTGTTTTAAAACTTGACTTCGGAGTCCATTCCGCTGGAAGAACCTTTAATTCTTACGCTGGGGCTGTTGTGGATTTCCGCTTTATTTGCGATGGTTATATAGTTTTTAATATCTTTATAACTCGCCTGTTCAAGGCTCATATTTTCCAACAGGTATGTTTTTAAGGCTGTGTTCTGGCTAAAAACGTCCCGGGCATTTGCTATCTGATCGTCCTTTACCTCTACGGTTACAAAATAAGGTGAATACTGACTTCTTTCATTCAGATAAACGATGTAATCCGAATTTCCGAAACCGGAACTTTCAAGATCTTCTTCCAGTTTTTTATAATCGCTCTGGTGTTCAAATAATCCAGCTAATATATTTACCATAGCAATAGTTTTTAATTTGTATTAAAGGTACAAAATTTTATTTAAATATTGAATTATTTTTAAATAAATTGAATATTTAATGTTTTATCTATATTAAATTTGATTTTTATTTAAAATATCTATTATTGAAAAAGAGCGGAAGAAAATTCCGCTCTTTAGATTTATAGTCTGTCGTTTTTTATTTCCTCTACAATTTCAGGATTTAAAAGGGTAGTGATATCTCCGAAATTACTGAAGTCTCCTTCGGCAATCTTCCGCAGAATCCTTCGCATAATCTTCCCTGAACGTGTCTTCGGCAATCCAGATACAAATTGAATTTTGTCTAGTTTCGCAATCGGCCCGATCTGCTCGGAAATAAGCTGGTTGATCTCTTTTTTAAGATTGTCCCGTTGTCTGCTCTCGCCTGTTTCTTTTAAGACTACGTAGCCGTACAGCGCGTTTCCTTTAATGTCGTGGGGATAACCTACAATAGCAGACTCTGCGACCGCCGGGTGCTGGTTGATGCTGTCTTCGATGGGGGCCGTTCCCAGGTTGTGTCCCGAAACGATAATTACATCATCCACACGGCCGGTAATCCTGTAATAGCCGACTTCATCACGTAAGGCTCCGTCGCCCGTAAAATATTTCCCCGGAAAAGCGGTGAAATAAGTCTCCTTATAACGCTGATGATCACCCCAGATGGTTCTTGCAATTCCAGGCCATGGAAAACGGATGCAGAGATTGCCGGTCACCTGGTTGCCCATGATTTCGTTTCGTTTATCATCCATCAGAACCGGCTGAATTCCCGGTAGTGGCAAAGTAGCGTATGTAGGTTTGGTAGGGGTTACGAAGGGGAGAGGGGAAATCATGATGCCTCCGGTTTCTGTTTGCCACCATGTATCCACGATCGGGCATTTTTTCTTTCCTACGTGATCGTTGAACCAGTGCCATGCTTCTTCATTAATAGGTTCGCCGACCGATCCGATGACTTTTAAAGTGCTCAGGTCGTGCTTGTCAACCCATTCTACGCTCTCTTTTGCTAATGAGCGGATGGCGGTGGGAGCGGTATAGAATTGAGTAATTTTATGTTTTTCAATGACTTCCCAGAATCTGTCAGGTTCCGGATAGGTCGGTACACCTTCGAAAATAACGGTGGTGGCACCATTCAGAAGCGGTCCGTAAAGAATGTAGGAATGCCCTGTGATCCATCCGATATCGGCAGTACACCAGTAGATGTCATTTTCCTTGTAATTAAAAACGTTTTTGAAGGTGTAGGCGGTATAAACCATGTATCCTGCACAGGTGTGAAGCATTCCTTTCGGTTTTCCGGTAGAACCTGAGGTATATAAAATGAAAAGCGGATCTTCGGCATCCATAATTACGCTCACGAAGTCGGGAGATGCCTTTTCATAAAGATCTTCCATCCAGAAATCTCTGTGATCCTTCATTTTAATATCATTCTGCGTTCTTTTTACCACCAGCACTTTTTCAACACTGGGTGTTTTTTCAAGGGCTTCGTCAACGATAGTTTTTAAATCGAGAACCTTGTTTCCACGGTAGCTGCCGTCGGAGGTGATTACCATTTTTGCTCCGCAGTCATTGACTCTTGAAGCTACCGCAGAGGCTGAAAATCCAGCGAAAATAACAGAATGGATGGCTCCAAGCTTGGCACAGGCGAGCATTGTGACGGCCAGCTCGGGAATCATCGGAAGATAAATGCAGACCCGGTCTCCTTTTTCAACTCCCATTTCTCTTAGGACGTTGGCTGTTTTGTTTACCCTGGTGTATAATTCACTGTAAGAAATATGCAGGGCTTCTTCTTTCGGATCGTTAGGCTCCCAGATAATGGCGGTTTTGTCTCCTCTTACGGAAAGATGCCTGTCGAGGCAATTTTTTGTAATGTTTAATTTAGCATTTTTAAACCAGGTGATTTTAGCTTCGTTCATGTCGTATTTCACCACTTTGCTCCAGCGCTGGTACCACACGAAGTTTTCATCAGCTATTTTATCCCAGAATTTTTTTGGATTTTTAATTGATTTTTTATAATCTTCGAAATAATGCGGTAAATCTTCTATCAGGTAATTTCTCATATCCCTTCTTTTTATTTTTTATTTTAAATTTAAACTTAATTTCTGTTTTTTGTCCTGTATTCCGTGATTTTTTGCTGAATTTCACCGATGATTTTTTCGTCATCAATGGTAGACGGAACCTGAAATTCTTTCTTATCTAAAAGAGTCCGGATCAGCTTTCGCAGTATTTTTCCGGATCTTGTTTTAGGAAGACGTTTAACGGTCATCACATTTTTCAGGCAGGCGACGGCACCTATTTTCTCCCGGACATTGCCTACAATTTCTTTTTCAACCATCTCCTCAGAGATTGTGGTACCGTTTTTCAAAACAATAGCCGCAAAAGGAATTTGACCTTTAAGATCATCATCAATGCCCACAACAGCGCATTCTGCGACATCAGGATGGGACGATACGATTTCTTCCATTTCCGATGTGGAAAGCCGGTGTCCCGCAACATTGATCACATCATCTACGCGTCCCGTTATAAAAATATAGCCGTCTTCGTCCTTTATAGCACCGTCCCCGGAAAAATAGTACCCGCTGTACTGTGCCAGATAGCTGCTTTGGAAACGTTCCTGATCATTCCAGATACCCAGCAGGGCGCCGGGCGGTAAAGGAAGTTTTATCACCAGGTATCCTTCGTGGTGAGGATCCAGTTCGTATCCGTTTTCGTCAAAGATTTTGATGTCATATCCGGGAATGGGTTTTCCGGCAGAAGCTCTTTTGATTGTGTAAAGATCGTCAGTAGTCAGCAGTCCCAGCATCGGCCATCCGGACTCGGTCTGCCACCAATGGTCTATTGCGGGAACACCAATATGTTCTGCAAACCAGTCGAGGGTGGCCACATCACATCTTTCGCCGGCCAGAAACTGCTTTTTAAAATGGCTTAAATCATATTTTTTTACAAGTTCTCCGTTTGGGTCTTCCTTTTTTATGGCTCTTATGGCCGTCGGCGCTGTGAACATCACAGAAACTCTATGTTCTGAGATTACTCTCCAGAAAGTTCCTGCATCGGGTGTCATGATGGGTTTGCCTTCAAAAATAACGGTCGTATTCCTGTTAATTAACGGTCCGTATACGGAAAAGCTATGTCCGACAGCCCACCCGAAATCCGAAGCTGCCCAATAGGTTTCCCCCGGTCCGACTCCGTAGATATATTTCATCGAGAATTTCAGAGCGGTAGCATACCCTCCGGTATCTCTGGTAATTCCTTTGGGCTTTCCTGTAGTTCCTGATGTGTATAATAAATATAGCGGATGAATGGATTCCACCTCAACACATCCGGCAGGTTCTGATTGCCGGACCAGTTCTTCATAATCAATCAGGCCATCAAACATTTCGTCTTGGTTGTCGACCAGTTTCCTGTTGTAGACGATAATGTTTTCTACTTTATCCTGCGCCAGCTCGATGGCCTTTTCAACCAGAGGCAAATACGGGATTCTTTTGGCGATTTCGATGCCCGCCGTTGCGGTAATTAAAGCTTTGGGTTTACAGTCGTCAATGCGTACCACCAGCTCATGCGGCGCAAAACCCCCGAAGACCACATTGTGGATAACGCCGATTCTTGCACAGGCGAGCATGGCAAAAAGGGTCTGGGGAATCATCGGCATATAAATTACTGCCGTATCACCTTTTTTCAAACCTAAGGAAGCCAGGCCACCCGCCAATTTTGAAATTTCTTCTTTTGCCTGGTTAAAAGTGTATGATGTCTTTTGTTCCGTTACCGGCGAGTCGTAGATCAATGCGATTTGTTCTCCGTAACCGTCGCTGATGTGTTTGTCGATGCATAAATGACACATATTCAGCGTTCCATCGGAAAACCATTGGGTATAATTGTTTTTATCTTGGGAAATAATCTGTGTGGGAAATGTAAACCATTCGATTTCCCGGGCTTGCTCTTTCCAGAAATTTTCTCTGTCGTTTATGCTTCTGTGGAATAAATCTTCTGCATTCATAATATTTTATTTTGTGTTTTAATCCAAAAATTATTCAAACATTTCTTCGATCTGCTGAATGAGTTTCTTTATGGAATAGGGTTTTGTCACATAGGCATGAGCGCCCATTTCAAGGCCTTTTTCAATGTCTTTCGGGTTGTTTTTGGCACTTAGGAATATAACTTTCGTGTCTTTTAATTTTTGATCCTGTCTGATGATCTGCAGAGTGCTGAAACCATCCAGGTTAGGCATCATGATATCCAATAAAATGACGTCCGGGACCATGTCTTTCATGAATTCGAGAACTTCGGTTCCGTCTCTGGCAATGTAGACGTCGTATCCGGTTTTTTTAAAGCTGTATTCCAGTGACATTAATATTTTGTGCTCATCATCCGCAATGATTATCTTTTTCATGTTTTGCTGTGGTTTTGTTCAACTGCATTTTTTTTATTCTTTCGCCGATCTGGGCAGCGTGATTGTAAAAGTGACACCCAGTCCGCTGTTTTCCGCTTTTATAGTTCCTCCCTGGGCCTGTACAATTTTTTTACAGATAGCAAGACCCAGTCCGCTTCCTGCCGGTTTCAGGATATTTTGATTTTTAGACTGGTAAAATTTATCAAAAATCATCTCAAGGTCTTCTTCGGGAATATGTTTTCCGGTGTTGAAAATTTTGATGATCAGCAGATCTTCCTTATCTGCTAACTTGGTCTGAATGGTTCCCTGGTCGTCTGTAAATTTTAATGCATTCCCCAGAATATTCTGGAAAAGCTGGATCATTCGTGCTTCGTCATAATCAAATAAACAATGGTTCAGGAGGTTGACTTCACTCAGATGAATGTTTTTTTGCTGAATGAGATGTAAAATCGGGTTTAATGCTTTTTTATAGGTTTCAATAATATTGTTTTCCCGGACATGAAGTGTAATCTCTCCATGCTCGAGCTTGTCCAGGTAAAGAATGTCATTGATGATCTCACTCAGCCGGTCGGATTCTGTAATGATGTTGTTTAAAAATTCTTTTTTTATTTCTAAAGGAATCTCATCGTCATCGGCCAGAATTTCTCCTGCTGAACGGATCGCGGTAATCGGAGTTCTCAATTCATGAGCTACGGAATCCAGAAAATCATCTTTCTGACGGTCCTTTATAATCAGGTTTTCATTAGCGTTCCGCAAATCATCAGATAGCTTTTGCAGCTCTTCCGACTGTTCGGTAAGTCTTTTGTTAAGCGTGATATTTTCCTTGGATTCTTCCAGAATATTTAAAACCTCTTTTAAGGATATTTTATCTTCTTTGGTGACGCCTTCGATCAATATTTTCGCGGAAGCCGTCCCAATTCTTCCGGCCAGAAGGTTTTCGGAGAATTTGATGAATCTTGAGTCTGCGGTTTCGGTCTGGGAATCAATATTATATTTTAAATTGAAAATTCTCAGAGCCTGATCGGTCTTTTTCTTGCCTAAAAACCTTTCTAAGATGTTTTTAATATCCGAAACATAGGCTGTTCCGCGCCAGATAAATGCGTTTTCGTGATTCTGGATATATTTGTCGATGTCTACATACAGTTCTGCAAAATTTCTTTCGCGGTAATTTCCTTTGCTGCTTACTGAAATAATGGCAAATAAACCCGTATTCACCAGAAGCGACCAGAAAAATATCTCAGGGATACGGCTCAGGTAAGGAATACTGAAAAAATCAAAAATAGTGTACAGATCTCTCAGGACGCCCTTGAATTCCTGGTTGTACGAGAAATAGTATTGCGGAATGATCAGACCGAAATAGCAAATGACGAGTCCTGCCAGAAGACCTGTCATTGCACCTTTGTAACTTCCTCTTCTCCAGAATAAAGCTCCGAAAAATGCAGGCGCCAGCTGGGCGATGACGACAAATGAAATCAGCCCTACCGAGTCCAGCGATGTTTTTAAGATGAAATATTTATAAAAAACAAATGCCATGATAATCAGTGCAAAAATGCTGAATTTCCTTATATTGGTGATGTTCCGTGTATTTTGGATCTCATTTTCCGATTTGAATTTCCCCAATAAACCGTACGGAATAATAAGGTTGTTGGAAAGCATGATCGATAAAGTTATTGCGGATATGATAATCATTGAAATACAGGAGCTTAAACCGCCTAGAAAAACTAAAACCGTAATCAGTGTATTGTTGAAATACTGTGGAATCAGGATCGAGTAGAATTCAGGATTTACCTTTTGCCCGTCGAAAATCAGCCTTCCTCCCCACGCTATTGGAAATATGAAGATGGTGAAAATCAACAAGTAAAGCGGAAAAAACCAGATGGCAGTTTTGATGTGTTTCTCCTGTCGGTTTTCGACAATCGCGGTATGAAACTGTCTTGGTAAAATGCAGATTGCCGTTCCTGAAATCATACAAAGAATCATCCAGTTTATCGCTCCTTCGGGACCATTGAATGTGTTTTTCTGTTTAAAATCTTTAAACTGACTTGCCTTCTGATAAATATCTGAAAAGCCATCAAAGACAAAATAAATAACAAAAAGACCTAAAATGATAATAAAGAATAACTTAAGAAAGCTTTCAAGAGCAATTGCCGAAATGATTCCCAGGCGTTTTTCTGAGGCATCAACATAGCGTGTTCCGTAATAAGATGAAAATAAAGCGATTAAAACAACCACAAAAGTAGCATTGTCGGTAAGAATATTTTTTGAAATGGCTGTTTCCGTTACCAGGTGAAAGGTTTCTGAAATGGCCTTGATCTGTAATCCGATATAGGGTACGATGGCCAGAAGACAGACAATGGTAATAACCGCACTGAAACTCCTGCTGTTTCCGTACCTCAGCGCAATAAAATCGGCGACGCTGCTGATCTTATTTACCCTTGAAATCCTTACAATCCGGGTATTGATATAGGTCCACGCGGGGATAATAACGATCGGGCCGACATAAATCGGTAAGTAATTCAGTCCGCTCGTTGCAGCAACCCCGATGCTGCCATAATAGGTCCATGCA
>JBMDXW010000410.1:0-7381 GCA_048594965.1 Chryseobacterium sp. | reverse complement strand
TTGTCTCATCAAAAAGAAACAATTTAATCATACTTAAAAATTAACAAAATGGAAACATCAACTCAAACATTGGTCAATAAAGTTTTAGCTGCTCACGGAATCAAAGGCGCTGCAGAATTTCAGACGGTAAAGATCCACACGCAGATAGGCGGTGCGGTCTGGGGAATGAAGGGACACGAAAACGCTTTAAGCGATGTTCGCTTTATCGGTTCCTTAAAAGAGCAGAAAAGTACGTGGGAAAATATTTTTAAAGAAAATTATACCTCATCTTTTGAACCCGGAAAGGTTCAGTTATCTGACGGAAACGGACAGCTTTTAGAATCTTTGGAAAATCCGAGAGAATCTTTTAAGGGCCATACCGTGGAAACGCCTTGGACAAAAGCTCAGCTTGTTTATTTCTCCAGCTATGCAACGTGGAATTACGCAACGGCTCCTTTTAATTTTCTGGTTCCGGGAGTCGAAATCAGTCTTCTTGGATCCTGGAATGAAAACGGTGAAATATTGGATAGGCTGGAAGTAATTTATCCCGATGGTTTCGCTACCCACAGCAAAAGACAGCTCTTTTATTTCAATGAGGACGGACTTTTAAAACGTCACGATTACTGGCCTGATGTACTGGGTGGTTCTTCTGCCACGCAGATTATTGAAAACTACAAAGAATATCAGGGAATAAAAACAGGAACAAAAAGAAATATTTACGTTCTGAATGATGAAGACAATTCGTACAATAAAGATTTTGTACTGGTTTCCATCGATATTCTGGATGTAAAATTTGAAAAATAAATTATAGGAAATAACATTAAAAATCATAAAAAAATGAAAACAATTTCAGTACCCGAAAAAGAACAGCTAAGTTTTGGTGCACAGAGCATTTTAGAATCTGTGGAGAAAAAAATGGGCAAAATTCCCAATTTGTATGCTACGATTGGTTATTCATCATCCGCTTTAAAATCAATGTTGGAAACTGAAGCTGCTCTGGCTCATGATTCATCATTCACGGCAAAAGAAAGAGAAGCGATTAATCTGATCGTTTCGCAGGTTAATGATTGTGATTACTGTCTGGCAGCACACACCACATTGGCAAAAATGAGAGGTTTTACAGAAGAAGATACACTGGAAATAAGAAAAGGAAGTTTTTCAGAGGCAAAATTAGATGCTGCGGTTAAGTTGGCCCAGTCGATTGCCAACAATAAAGGCAATGCAGGAAACATGGTGTTAGAAAATTTCTTTAATGCAGGCTTTGATGAAAAAGCTTTGATTGAACTGACTGCTTTGGTAACGTTGAGAAGCTTTACCAACTATGTATTTGCCAATACGCAGATTCCCGTCGATTTTCCTTTGGCACAGGCGATCTGAGAAGAGTTTAATAATAAGTATTTAGTTTTAGGTGAAGCCTTCCGGATGTATTTTTCGGAAGGCTTTTTTATTGAAAGGTTTATACAAAAACGTATTTCTGTGCTATTTTTCAGCTAAAATGAGCTAACCGTTCCGTTGGGTTTGATGATAACTTTGCTTCATTAAATAACACTAAAAAATTTAAAACAATGAGTAAAATAGTTTTTATCACAGGAGCTTCTAAAGGATTCGGAAAATTATGGGCAGAAGCACTTTTGGAAAGAGGAGACAAAGTAGCGGCGACCGCAAGAAATATTGTGGCCTTGCAGGATTTGAAGGATAAATACGGAGACCAGATTCTTCCTTTAAAACTGGATGTCAACAACCGTTCAGAAGTTTTTGAAGTAACGGAACGGGTAGAAAAACACTTCGGAAGAATTGATGTTTTAATTAATAATGCAGGTTTTGGTTTATTCGGAACGACAGAAGAAACTACGGAACAGCACGCGAGAGAACAGATGGAAACCAACTTTTTCGGGTCGCTTTGGGTGGCACAGGCTGTTTTACCGGTGATGAGAAGACAGAAAAGCGGACATATTATACAGATTTCCAGCTTTTTGGGATTAACGACTTTACCGCTTTTAGGATTGTATAATGCTTCAAAATTTGCAGTGGAAGGTTTGATCGAAACCATCGGTTCGGAAACCGCACATTTGGGAATCAAAACCACTTTAATTGAACCTAACGGCTTTGCAACAGATTGGGCGGGAGCTTCGGCGGTTCAGACTTCTTCGGACATTGCAGATTACAATCCGGTTCGTGAAGCTTTTGCAGAAAGCGGGGATAATCCCGATACCTGGGGAAAACCGGAAGCGACAGTAAAACCTGTTTTAAACCTTATCGACAACCAAAATCCGCCGCAAAGATTATTGTTTGGTAAAATTGCTTACCATGTTGTGAATGAAGTTTATACGAAAAGATTAAATGATATTCAAAACTGGAAAGAGGTGAGTATCGCGGCTCACGGTCATTAATTATATGTAAATCCAGGTCAGCGGAAAAAACAACCGTGTTTTTCTGTGATAATATTCCGCTGATCTGTGAAATTTTTATAGCCTGAATATTCCCAACTTTGATTTATTAAATAACAATAAAATTTTAAAACTCATGAAAGCAACAGCTTTAAACGCAGAAACACAATTCGCAGAAATCAACAAAAACAAAATTGCTTACAGACAATTCGGAAACGGAAATCCCATATTCTTTTTGAACAGGTTCAGAGGAATTATGGATACCTGGGATCCCTTGTTTTTAGATGCTTTGGCTGAAAAAAATACCGTCATTCTTTTTGATTATCCGGGAATCGGAAGTTCAGAAGGAGAGTTGCCTTTGGATGTTATAGAAGTGGCAAGTACGGTTCCGGCTTTGGCAGACCATTTGGGGATCGATAAGTTTAATGTGTTGGGTTGGTCTTATGGCGGATTGGTGGCGCAGGCTGTGACTTTTCAGAATCAGGACAGGGTTTTGAAAACCGTTTTAATCGGGACGAATCCTCCGGGAGAAAATGCAGTTCCTATCGAACAGGTATTTTTCGACAACGCTTTAAAACCGGTTAATGATCTTGAGGATGAATATTACCTGTTTTTTGAACCGGCTTCCGAACCAAGCAGAAAGGCGGCCAGAGAATCTCACGAAAGAATCAGCCAAAGATTAGACCGCTCGTTGATTCCTTCTACGATGGAGGTCTTTCAGAGATATATTGCGGGTTCAGGAACGATGAAAGAAGATAAACTGAACTTCAGGGAAGGATATAAGGCCCTGAAATCGCCTGTCCTGGTTATTTCCGGCGACCACGACATCAGCTTTGCAACAGAAAACTGGTTTCCGCTCCTTAAAAATGCACCTGCCATGCAGCATATTATTTTTAATGATGCGGGTCATGGGCCTCAACATCAGCATCCGGAGCTTACGGCAGGATATATCAACCTTTTTTTAGGATAATAATTTCTGTTTTCAGTTTCGGTAAAATTAATTTAATACAGATAAAATCAAATCGATGCAACATTACAAAACCCTTACCGAATTACACGTGGGTAATCATTGGAGCGCTCCGGAACATCCGCTTTTCAGTATCATCGGATGCCTGTCGGAGTGTAAACTTGGGAACCGGGAATTTACCACAGATTGTTATGTGATTGCTTTCAAAAAGATAAAATCAGGAATTTTTATGTACGGGCGCAACTCTTATGACCACGACAACGGCTGCTTGTTTTTTGCAAAACCAAGACAGATTATCGAGATGAGAAATCTTGAGTTTGAGGAAAAAGGCTACCTGTTGTTGATTCATGAAGATTACCTGAATGGCCACGAACTTTTTAAAGAAATTGAAAAATATAGCTTTTTTGATTATGAAGTCACGGAAGCTTTGCATCTTTCTCCAAAAGAAGAACAGATTATTTTGGATCTCCACTCGAAAATTCAGAGCGAATACTTTAATAATCCTGATGAATACAGTAGGGATATTATTTTAAGTCATATTTCATCGATTTTAAAATATGCACAGCGCTATTACAAACGACAGTTTATTGACCGGGCGCAGGTTACAGGAAAGACAGCTTCAAAGTTCAATGATGCGCTGAGAAAATACATCAGCGAAGGTTTTCTGGAGAAAAACGGCCTTCCGAATGTTACCTTCTTAGCTGACCGGCTTTCGGTTTCGCCAAGATATCTGAGTGATTTATTAAAGCAGGAAACCGGGAAAACCGCAATGGAACTGATTCATATTTTTATGATTTCCGAAGCGAAGAATCTGTTGACGCTGGGAGAAAAAGGAGTCGCTGAAATCGCTTATGAGCTAGGTTTTGAAAATGCGTCTTATTTCACCAGATTATTTAAAAAGCAGACCGGAATGAAACCTTTGGAATTCAGGAAGTCGCAGATGAATTAGTTCACGTGTTGACTTGTCAATCCATACATTTTACAGGAGTGTATTATTTTTGTTCATTTGTGCTAACCTGTATTTCGAAGGGTTTTTTTTTTCAAATCTGATGAAAAATTTATTGAAATGACTGGCATCAGCAAAACCAAATTCCAGCGCTATCTGAGAAAGTGTCTGCTCGCTATTCGCTATTCTGCTTTTGATCATTTTGATTTTCAGTTCGTTGATGTATTTATTGACGGGCATCTCCATCTTATTTTTAAAAAACCGCCTCAATCCTGAATCGGATAAGCTAAAATGTGCAGCAATCTCCGGAGTCAGTAGTTTATCAGGATAATGGATGTTCCGGTGAATATAATTCTGGATGCGTTCTATCCTGGACAGACCTGAATGTTCTGCTATTTTATCCGTACCGGCTTTTAAGTGCTGATCCATGATGAGAAGTAGGCTCCGGAGCAGATGCGTATGGACTTCGGTGATTTTCTCATGGTAATTTTTCCACTCGATCACCATGATGTCGATGATATTTCTTAACGTGTTGAAGAGCTCGCCGTCATCCGATGCTTTGTTTGAATAATTCCATTCCATCGCCAAAAAGATCAGCAGGTTTTCCCAGTAGTCGGTCACACTGACATTGGTTCCGTTTTTCAGAACGGACGGTAAAAATTTCAGAACGCTGAACTGGATTTCTTCGGTAATTTCGAAATCGTGTACGTCCTCAGGTGCAAGAAAGAAGATCGTATTTTTTTTTAAAATGCTTCTTTTCCCATTTAGAATATGGATTCCCGATCCCCCGCTGATCAACATCAGTTCATAATGATTATGGCTGTGAAGAGGGAATGGCCATTCGCCGGTTTTAAAATGTCTTATAAAAAGCGGATCAAACTGAATCAGTTTCATTGTGATGATTTGTACAAATTTAGTATTAAAATATACAATATTTCATTGTATATCAATCATAAGTTTGCATCATATTATTTTACAATGTCAAAAGATAAATTTACAATTCCGGTAATGGCATTCTCGGCTGGTGTCATTGTAGCCAATGTGTACTACAGTCAGCCTCTTTTAAATGAAATAGCGCAATCTTTGAACAGCAATGAGAATGCTGTAGGAAAAATATCGGTAATGGCCCAGGTGGGTTATGGCTTAGGAATGTTCTTTCTGCTTCCGCTGGGAGATAAGGTCAACCGTAAACATCTGATTTTGTTTCTTTCTCTACTACTGGCAGCGGTTCTGGTAGCCATTTATTTCACTGCAGATCTGACTATATTATATATTTTGAGCTTCCTCACGGGTGTATTATCGACACCTGCACAGATTATCCTGCCGATGGCTGCAGTGCTCAATAAGGGACAGCGCGGTAAAAATGTAGGGATCGTCTTCAGTGGCATTCTTTGCGGTATATTGAGCTCCCGTGTTATTGCAGGGTGGCTGGCGGATCTTTGTGGCTGGCAAAGTGTGTTTTTGTTTTCGGCGGGATTAATAATGATAAGCGTATATCTGATGTACAAGCATCTGCCGGAAATTCCGGCCAGATTTAAAGGAAATTACCTGACTTTGTTATCATCAACCCTTCAGCTTATTAAAAAATTTAAAACTTTGAGGCAGGCCGCTTTATTAGGTGCCTTTACTTTTGGGATATTTTGTTCGTTCTGGACTACATTAACCTTCCATCTGAGTGGGAAACCATTTAATTATCCACCATCCAGCATTGGTCTGTTCGGTCTCGTAGCGATAGGCGGCGCCCTTGTAGCACCCTATTTTGGTAAGAGGGCAGATAAGGGAAATGTCTTTAATAACCTGTATTTTACTGTTGGACTGATATTTTTGAGTTTACTGGCCCTATGGGTATTTCCATCTTCTCTGTGGATTTTGCTTTTGTCCGTTTTTCTCCTGGATATTGGTGTTCAGGCAACGCAGATCACAAATTTTACAAGAATCTATGCTTTAGATGAGGAATCGCACAGTCGTCTGAATACCATCTATATGACAACCTATTTCATCGGTGCAGGAGTAGGAACTTATTTTGGCCTGCTGAGCTGGGGCATTGGTGGGTGGCCGGTCGCTATCATTCAGATGCTGGTCTGGTCTGTCATCGCATTTGGAATTATTACCTTGTCGAGAGCTCATCAATTATAAATAAATATCAGATGAAGCAGATTGCATTAATAAGTGATATCCATTCTAATTTAACAGCTTTGCTCGAGGTTTTGGCTGACATCAAAAGGAGAGGCATTGGAGATATTTACTGTTTGGGAGACCTCGTTGATTTTGCTCCTTGAGGCAATGAGGTTATTCAGCTGATGCGGGATCTAGAAATACCTTGTTTAATGGGAAATCACGATGAGCGTATTGCTTTTGATCTGCCCATTATAAATTTAGAACATCATCATTCACAAGAATCCTTATTCAGGTATAAAGCAATCACAATATCCAGGAATGAAATTACAGAAGATCATAAAAAGTGGTTGCGGACTTTACCTGCAAGTCTATCCATTACTCTGTCAGATGAAGACTGTTCCTGTAAAATACTATTGGTACACACTACTCCCTTCCGTAACGATGAATACTTGTTTGAAAATGATTCTAAATACTCTTTAACACAATACCTGTCTGTTCACAATTATGATGTGATGGTAATGGGGCACACGCATCAGCCTTATATTCAGAGAAGTTCGGGAAAACTGCTGATCAATTCCGGTTCTGTTGGAAGAAGCAGGGAGGCCGACAGAAAGGCATCCTATTGTCATTTAAAGCTAGACAAAAAGAAGATCGAAGCTGAGATTGTGAAATTAGACTATGACATCCGTTTTGTCGCCCAACAGATTTACGCAAGTGAAATTCCTGATTTCTATGGAGATTTTCTCTTAAAGAAATAACAGAAAATATCTCTATTACGTTTAACAGATATAAAATAAATGGCCAAATCATTTTTTTCCTGTTCAGATGATCTGAAATTTTGCCTGATGCCCAATTTTTGATACTGATTGTCAGGATAACAAAGGATGAGGAAATAAAAAAGTAAGTCTTAAGTTTATTTTTAATGCAAAAATCATTGATTTTTCCTCCATAAAAACGGATCTTCTGTAAAGAATATCTGAAAAC
>JBMDXW010000041.1:0-2820 GCA_048594965.1 Chryseobacterium sp. | reverse complement strand
AAGGACTGAATGTCGTTGGATTAATGAATATCCAGTATGTTCTTTTTGAAGGCAATGTGTATGTAATCGAGGTAAATCCGCGTTCCTCGAGAACGGTTCCTTTCCTGTCTAAAATTACCGATGTTCCGATGGCCAATCTGGCTACCAAAGCGATTTTGGGACAAAAACTGAAAGAATTAGGCTACGAAAGCGGCCTGGTTCCGAATAAAGAAGGGGTTTTCGTAAAAGTTCCGGTATTCTCTTTCTCAAAACTGACGAAAGTAGATATCTCCTTAGGCCCTGAAATGAAGTCAACCGGAGAAGTAATGGGTAAAGATACGACTCTTGAAAAAGCCCTTTACAAAGGATTGGTAGCGGCAGGAAGAAAAGTTCCGATGCACGGTTCGATTCTTTTCACGGTGGCGGACAAGCACAAGCAGGAAGCCGCTGATCTGGCAGAAAGATTCCATGAGGTTGGGTTCAGGATCTGGGCCACGGAAGGAACGGCAAAATTCTTTGAAGAGAAAGGAATTCCTTGTAAAATAGGATATAAAATAGGAGAGGAGAGTGTGAACCTGATCGACCTCATCCAGAAAGGAAAAGTTCAATACGTAGTCAATACAATGACGAAAGGAAAACAGTCGGAAAGAGACGGATTCCAGATCAGAAGGATGTCGGTAGAAAACGGCGTACCGTGTTTGACGTCCATGGATACGGTGGAAGCTATTCTTAAAGTAATCGAAAGCATGAGCTTCAAAATGGAGACGATGTAACTTTCGGGTTAAATATTTGTAAAACGCATCTTTTAGAGATGCGTTTTTTTATTTTGTGAGATAGCAGCAACCTGATAATCAAACCTGAATTAAAATGTGTTTGTAGTCGATAATTTTGCTATTTAATCAATTTTATAATAGGGATCTGTGAAATATTTGCTGGGTTTAAAATAGACCGTATTTCTTTCCGCATCGAAAACCCAAATGAATCTTCTTAACAAATCGGCACCGAAATAGTTCACCTTCTGTATTTTCAGATCACCCGCAAAAAATCCTGCGGATACCTCTTTCAGAACAATATGGTCTAATTTTAAAAATGGTAAAATCCCCTGTTTTGTAATTACGGTTTTCCCTGCGGAATTTTTCAGTTTTTTTTCACCGGTAACCTTTAGTTTTTTGTCTAATTCTTTCCCGTCCGCAAATTCATTACTGTAAAGAATGCCGCCGGAATAGCCCGATTGCATTAAAAAATAAACTTCCTGCTGCTGCCCATCAATGATATTGTCTGCCGCGATAAAAAACTGCCCGTCATGAAAAAAAAGTGGGGTTGAGTCGTATCCTTTCAAATCGGGAATTTCATCATAAATGACAAATTGATTTTTATCATAATCAATTTTGAAAATTTTTCCTTTAAAGATGCCTGTTCCTACCTTTCCGTCGGCTTCATGACCGGTGAGCTCATTATCAAAAAAACGAATGTCCCGATAGGTTTTTTTTCCGATAGCGATTGTATTTCCGTCGCTGATCCCGTCTTTGAAAACAATATGATCGGCACTTCTTTTCCGCTCAGGGGAAACAGAGGCATCTTCCATGGCAATCTGAAACATCAGGTCCAGGGAATCTTTTTCATTGACTAAAGATTTAACAATGATGTTGTTATGTTTCGTAATTCTGAATGGAATGATCTCCTGAGCCTTAACGACTGATAAGAAGGATAACAGTAAAAATGAGGAAAGTATTCTGAGCATCTGATGGTTTTTAAACTTTAGATAAAAATAAGCTTAGTTTTTATCAGAGGCAAAAATAATTGATGCATAAAAAATAATTTTACATTTTATAATGGAAAATCAATGGCTTAGACTCGTTACAAGGCTGATGATTGTGGCAAAATGAAAAACTATTTATGAGAAGTAAAAAATTGTGTTTACTTGGTTTTTAACAAAAATTTATCATCTCTGAAAAACAGGTTTCTGATCTTGTTTTCGTATTTTTAGGCAAAATTTTAAAAGTGAAAAAATTACTATTTGCCATTTGCATATCAGCTTCAGCGTTCGGTTTTGCCCAGGATTATTCGGTGCCGGCGGCGAGTCCGCGCCAGAAAGTAGAGCAGCAGTTTTCGATGTCTAAAATTACCATTGATTACGGAAGACCAGGGGTGAAAGGGCGTAAGATCTTTGGAGAACTGGTACCTTACGGACAGGTTTGGAGAGCGGGAGCCAATTCTTCTACAAAAATCACCTTCGGACAGTCGGTGAATTTCGGTGGGAAAGTCGTACCGGCCGGAACTTACGGATTATTCATCGTTCCTACTGAAAAAGAGTGGAAAGTGATCTTAAACAAAGATTTTCAGCAATGGGGAGCCTATACCTACGATCCGAAGCAGGACGTTGTGGACGTGATGGTTCCGGTAAACAAACTTGCCGACAAACAGGAATGGTTTGAAATTACCCTTAACCCGACCGGGGAAAATTCTGCAAACCTCGTGTTGAAATGGGATATGGCCCAGGCCGAGGTCGCACTGAAACCATCCAGTCCGGACGCCGTAAATAAAATTGCTGACAAACTGAAAGAAATAAAAAAAATAGAAGCAGACGCTGCTAAAACGAAAAGCTAGGCGATACGAAATGAATTTCTCGATTCAGACCCTATTAGAAAATCAGCAATATCAACTAATCCCCTTACAGCAAGGGGATTTTGAGTCTCTGTACGAAGTGGCCTCCGATCCTGGAGTATGGGAACAGCATCCCAACAGGGACCGCTATAAACGAGAAGTTTTTGAAGTTTTCTTTCGAGGAGCCTTGGAAAGCGGGGGTGCTTTTAAAATAACAGACAAAGCGAATGGTGAAGT
>JBMDXW010000409.1:0-17139 GCA_048594965.1 Chryseobacterium sp. | reverse complement strand
AACTCACCGGATTGTTATTATGATTGAAATGGGTGAGCTTCGTGAAGGAATTATGGCCGACTCCCTGCTCGATTTTTATGCTGAAGTCATCAAGCTTCCAAATATTGAGGTTTCCGGAATAGGCACCAACCTGAAATGCCTGAACGGAATTCTTCCGGACCGCGGAAAACTCGACAGCCTTATTAAATACAGACGGGAGGCCGAGTTTCATTTTAAAAAGAAAATCCCATATATCAGTGCGGGATCCTCTGTCACGGTCCCACTCCTGAAAGAAGGAAATGTTCCTGAAGGCATCAACCATTTCAGGGTTGGGGAAAGCCTGTTTTTCGGAACGGATGTTTTTAACGACTCCTACATCACAGGGATGGAACGAGACGTCTTTACATTAACCGCCGAAGTGATCGAAGTACACGAAAAACCCATGATTCCTACAGGAAAAGTCGGTAAAAACCTAACCGGTGAAAGCCCGGAATATGACCAGAGTGACAAGGGAAAAACTTCATGCCGCGCGATCGTGGACCTTGGGGTTTTAGACATCGATGTCAAGCAGGTCTACCCTATTGATGAGGGTATTGAAGTCGTTGGAGCAAGCTCCGATATGATGATTTTAAATATTACCGATGAAAATAAGGAAGTGACCGTAGGCGATGAACTGAACTTCGGAGTAAGCTATCTTGCCGTACTGAGGGCGATGAACTCGGATTATGTGGATAAAAAAGTGATCACTGCCGGGAAAGTGCAAAAGATTCCCGAAAAGGCAGCAAGTTAAAATTTAACCTAAGGCTAAAATACCGCATATGATTTGCGGTATTTTTTATATATTTAAATAATAACGGAAAGCCTTATATTTTGAAACAGGACATCAGAACACTGCAACTGCATCATCTGGAAAGAAAACATCGCCTGAAGAATGACCTGCTGATTTTACCTCTTGCAGAGCTGTTCGGCAGATTTGATCTGAAAAAGCACTGCCGGAACCGCTTCTACGGAATCTTTGTGTTTAAGGAAGGAACAGGATCGGTAGTCATTGACAACGAACTTTACGAGATCGGGTCAGACCGTCTGTTTTTCTTAAATTATAATCAGGTTTACTATTTTAATCCGTCTTCTGACCCTGAAGGATACGCGATCCTGTTTACCAAATCCTTTTACAACTTTATCTATACCGGAAACAAGCTGATCCGTAGCGATACAGCACTTGCCGATCTTCCGCCCCTCACTGAAATGAAGTCTTCTTTTAAAAATGAATTCCGGGAAGGGTTGCAAAACATGAAAAAGGAATATTCCCGAAACAGCCTGTATGGGAAAGAAATTATATGCATGCAGCTTAAAATATTCATCATGCAGCTGATCCGGGCTTCAATGCAAGACAGGCATCCCGCAACTGCCGACCATAAAAAGGAAATCGTAGAAAAATTTTCCGAACTGGTGAACCTGTTTTATAAGGAATTCAAAACTACTGCGCCTTACGCAGAGAAACTGAACCTTACGCCCAACTACCTGAATACACTGGTAAAAGATCAGCTCGATCTGAGTGCCGGACAGTTTATCAAAAACCGCGTGATCCTGGAAGCTGAAAGACTTTTGCTGCATACCACCTTATCTGTCACCGAGATATCATATGAGCTGGGATTCACAGACAATTCACATTTTGGAAAATATTTCAAATCGGTCAGCGGCCGGTCGCCCAATCAGTACAGAACATTAAAAAAGAATTGAAGCGCATTATCAGAATACCTGCCTTTTTTAATTTAAATTAATTAAAAATTTACCTGGAAATAATTAATCCGGATCACATACCACATTCTGTAGCCGTTATGCGATGTTTTAGTAATTTAGCAAAAAAATAAAAAGTGGCTTACACCATAAAGACGACTAAAGAGGGATTAATTTATATTAAGGCCTCGACCATCATCAGAATCGGTAAACCCAATGCTGTGGATGGTGCCAAGGTTTTAGGTTTTCCCCTTATTATCAATGCCGAACAGATTAATTTCCTGAGCTATGACATGGAAAGTAAAGTCACGTTTTTTTTATCCAACGGTTTCCAGGTATCTCTGAAAATTCTTTTTGAGGAAGCTGAGGAAGCCCTCCGGATGGCAAAAGCAAATATCGAAAAAGTGATAAAAGAATAAGCGCTTCCTTTTATCTTTCCGTGATCCATTTTTCGGGAATCCGTTTTTTTGCTGAATACTTCACCTTTCAGATTCATGTTGGCTAAACCTTACGGCACAGCCTTTGAATAAGGATAAAAGCCATCTGTCCCGTGTCCCGGGAACGCTTTCATTTTACCATTATGAAAAAAGTATTGTCTGCACTCGTACTCACCACTTCGGCTCTTGCAGCTGCAGTTTACCTGTCCGGCTATGATTTTATATTCAAAGCATTTGCCCTGAATATGAAAAAAGGACCGATAACCCCGTCTGGCGATGATGTGGAAAAATTTTCATCACGAAGTATTCCCAATCTTAATCCCGATCCGTGGCAAAAAGCAGAGAATTACAATATGAATATACTTCCCGAAAATATTCTCAGTGATCTTAAGAAAACAAGGGCTTCATCACTTATTGTTATTCGGGATGAAAAACTGGTTCATGAAGAATACTGGAAAGACCACGATTCTTCTTCCCTGATGAATTCTTTTTCAATGGCTAAAGGGATGCTTTCGATACTTGTCGGATGTGCTATCGAAGACGGATATCTGCATTCTGAACACCAGCTTTTGTCCACTATTTTTCCGGTCTACGGAAATAGTTGTTATGGAAAGCACCTTACACTGTATCACCTGATGACCATGCAGACCGGGTTGGACTGGAAAGAAGAATACCACCACCCTTTCTCTGAAAATTCCAAGCAATATTTTGTGGAAGATCTCGAAAAGCAGGCTTTTGAAATCGATTTTAAGGAAATGCCCGGGGAAAACTATGAATATCAAAGTGTTGCCGCCCAGCTTCTCGGTCTTGCTTTAAGAAAAGCAACGGGAAAAGACCTGACAACTTACTTCTCCGAGAAAATCTGGCAGCCGCTCGGCATGGAATCTCCCGCCAGATGGAGCATCGACAAAAAAGGAGTAGAAAAGGCTTTCTGCTGTATTCATGCGACCGCCAGGGATTTTGCCAAAATCGGGCAGCTCATTATGCAGAATGGCTCCTGGAAAGGCAGACAGCTCCTCAGTGAAGAGTACTGCAAAAGGATGCTGACTCCTACTAAAGTGAATGATGCCTTCTGCTTTACCATATGGGCCGATGATGAAACCCCGCTGAAATACCGATTTTTTTACGGATTTTTGGGACAGTTTATCATCATGATCCCGGAAAAGAAAATGGTGATTGTAAAAACAGGATTCTATAACAGGCTGGAAGTGGACAAAAAGAAAAGGCCTCTTCAGGTGAGACTTTTTGCGGAGGAATTTGCCCGGATGATGTAATTTAAAATTTTAAGGTTAAATCTACAGCGATAGCACCTCAACAACAATAAGTACCACAGAAAACCAACACACCGGGTACTGGCATGCGCTTTGAAGACACCATAGTGACTCTAATCATAAACCAGTGAAAATTATTTTACTATAACCGGTGCATGACAGAGATCACTGCAAAAAAAAATCGAAGCGTATATATGGAAAAAATCGACAGTATAGGAATTGTTGGAGGCGGGCCTGCAGCATTATTTGTGGTAAAACATCTGATTTCCGAAAACGTAACCCCACAGAATTTATATATTTTTGAAAAGGGAGCAAGACTCGGAGCAGGTATGCCCTATAGCCGGGAAGGAGCCGCCGGAGAACACGTAGCGAACGTTTCAGCCAATGAACTCCCTGAACTGCCCGAAACTTTCTCATCTTTTATTAAAAGAAAACCGTATCCTCATCATCCTGAATTTTCGGATTACCATAATATTAATGAATATAAGGTTATTCCAAGGCTGATATTGGGTGATTATCTCGAGGAGCAATTCAAAATACTTGTCAGAGACGCCGGAAAAATGGGTATCCACGTGAAAGTACGTACCGAAACGACCGTTACCGATATCCGTAAAAAAGGAGATTTTTTTGAAATAATCACTGACAGCGGTGAAGCGTGCAAATGCTCGGTCATCATACTCTGCACAGGCCACCACTGGCCGAAAAAATATGAACAGGACATACAAGGCTGGTATGATTCTCCGTATCCGCCGTCAAAGTTTTCAGATCCTACCAATTATCCTGTAGCCATACGGGGAACTTCTCTTACCGCTGTTGACGCTGTTAAAACCCTGGCGCGTCTCAACGGAAAATTCAGCCAAAAGGATGATGAGACCATCTATACTTTAAATGAAGAAAGTCCTCATTTTTCACTGACTTTATTTTCAAAAAGAGGATATCTTCCTGCTTTACGTTTCCATTCGGAGGGGAGTGCTTTTTCGGAAGGCTGGATCATGTCTCAGGAAGAAATCTTTGAGTATAAACAGAATCACGGCGGTTTTGTAGACCTGGATTATGTATTTGAGCGAAATTTCAAGCAGCCTCTGCGTAAAAAAAATGAAAATTTTTATCAGGAGATTAAAGACCTCAGCATTGAAGAATTCGTAGAAAAGATGCTCAGCATTCGTGAAGAACTCGACAGTTTCGAGCTTTTCAAGGCAGAATATGAAGAAGCACAAAAATCAATAGAAAGACACCAGACCATCGCCTGGAAAGAAACACTCGCGGCTTTCAGCTATGCCATAAATTATCCTGCCAAACATTTTGCCGCAGAAGATATGATCAGGATGCGCAGAACTTTACTTCCTTTGATCTCAGTGATCATTGCTTCTCTACCGCAATCTTCTTACCGGGAAATCATTGCTTTATACAATCAGGGACTGATCAGTCTTGTCAGTGTGGATGACGAGAGCTATGTGGAGCCGGACAATGAAGGCGCAATATACCATTACACCGATCCTGAGACGGGTGATAAAAAATCTGAACACTACAGAATGTACATCGACGCCATTGGCCAGCAACCGGTGAATTTTAATGATATTCCTTTCAAAACCCTGCGTGAAGAAGGATGTATCAGCTCAGGATATCTTAAATTTAAAGATGCTGAGACAGGAAGAAAGCAATTTCAAGAAGACCATACAAAAATCCTGAAAACGGATCCCGAACATTATTATCTGAGGGTTGACGGACTGAATATCAACGATTATTTTCAGGCAATTGATTATTACGGACAGGCTACGGAAAATCTTTTCATTATGACCGTTCCTTATATTGCAGGCCTCAATCCGGATTATTCCGGACTCGATTTCTGTGATACTGCCGGAAAACGGGTCGCCGTCTCCTTAAAGCCGGATGTCGTGGAAAACAAAATCGTATCGTAAGTTGTAAAGATCATTACAAAAAAAGCCTGCCTTCAGGCTTTTTTTTGGACTTTCCTATTTCAGGAATCTTTTCAGCTGACGTATTTTAGGCGTAAGGATTTTCTGCTGACCACTATAAAATTCCCTGTAGATTTTGATGCTTTTCTCAAGATTTCTTTTTTTGTTTAAATAATCTTCATACAGCTCATTTAGCTGAGAAATCATCATTTCAGGATCATTCGTATCAATGAGAGACTGGTGTTCACAGTTTTCTACGAGATCCGAATAATATTTCATGCGTTCTATAAGGCTGGTATGGATTTTATGCTCTATTCCCTGCATATTTATCTGTTTAAATTTAACCCTGAAAATCCTGCGGCAGGACAGTCGCTCTGAAACAGGATACCGATATTATTGTCCATTACTGCATCGGACTGTTTAGAATAAATTTTACCCAGGACGTAGGAAAGTAAAGCTTCGTCCGGATCGCCTAAAGGAAGCAAAGGCAGGACATTAAATTCGTTGACGGCAAATTGCGGGCTGATCCCGTTAATGTAGTTTCCGTTTCCTTCAGCATTAAAAACTTTGTAGATTACAGGATGAAGCTGCCAGCTGATTTTTTTCGGTTTCCGCTTGTCTTCAATAGAAAATCCGGCCATATCTTTTCCCAAAGTCGGCTCACCGATCTGAATGACTTCCAGATATGGCTTCAGATTGTTGATGACGATTTCCGCTGCGGAAGCCGTACTTTTAGATGTTAAGATATAGATTTTATTTAAACCTAAAGAATTGGCGTGCAGCGAACTGAAAGGCATCGCACCGGGATCATAAGCATCTGCTGGGCAAAAGACCGTTTTACTTCGCCTCCGTTTTGGTTGCCTTTATAGATGATAAAAGGGGAATTTCCCGAAATTCCCGCCGGAATCATAGCGCACAAAGCAGCCGCAGAGGAAACAGAACCGCCAAAGTTGTACCGAAGGTCCAGAATAAGGTCCTGGATTCCGGAAGACTTCAACTCCATAAATTTCTGGTTCAAGGCAGAAGCCATTCCATCCGGAAAGTCATAAATGTACAAATACCCTGTATTTCTGCCATTCTGCTCAAAAATTTTAGACGTCAAAGGCTGTGAAAGCGAATAACCGTAATAGACCGTCACTTCTTTTTCATTAATAAAAGCGTTGTTTTCCCAGTTTCCGACAGACAGCTCCAGAACAGTATGTCGGGAAATATCTTCCGCGAGCTGCATGGCATTTGATGAAGTAATTTCGTGGCTGTTTATTTTACTGATTAACATTCCGCGTTTCAGTCCGGCATTCGATGCGGGAGAATTTTTTAAAACCAGCTTGATCACAGTCTGCACTTTCCCGTTGGCGAGCTGCAAAATCGCATAGTCGAAACCGAACATATTTCGGACGGATCTTGGATAAGAGGACGCATCTTGTGAGCGGCTTTTTTCTGTTGGGTTAATAATCCGGCTTGTGTATCGGCTTTCCGGGTTCCGGTGATGACGACTTCTTTTATATAAGAGATCTTATCCGAAAACTGGCGCATGGCAAAGGATACGCTATTGGTTTCGTTCGGATTTACAGCGAGCTTTTCTACCCGCAGAGCGCTGTATTTGGGTGATTTAACGGTCAGGGTATAGATTCCTGAAGGAAGTTCTATTATAAAATCACCGTTATTGTCTGTTATTGTCTTTCTTCCCGCCACATTAATTTCGGCACCGATTACAGGGTTTCCTACTTCATCAACGATCTTTCCGGAGATTTTTCCGTTTCCGAAGGCAGAAGCATTCTGTGATTTATATTTAAGTGAAATAAGATCTCCCCGAAGACGGTAAGCCACCGGAAGACCGAGGATAATATCACTCAGGCATCGGTCTACAGTGGTGTTTTCACATTGTATTGTTTTAATTTTTAATTCTTTAATATCTGCTTTAGAATAAGCCAGTCTCATCCCTGTTTTACCTGCAAATTCTTCAAGGGCTTCGATCAGGGGCTTTCCTGCCGGAGCATAAAACGACACTTTCTGTGACAGTTCCTGAGCCTCCGCCGCTACTGTAAAAAATATTGCAGCAATGGTAAAACTACATTTCAAACTTTTCATTGTTCAGTATTCTCTTATTATTGTATCTGATTATTCGTTTTTTATTTGATATTTTTCAGGGTGTAGGTCTGATTTTCCTTATGCATTTCCAGTCCGAGTATGAAAGCAAGTGCTTCTACGTTTTCATCCTTGTCACCGCCAGTGAAATCGGCAGTTATTTTCCGGTCGGCAAATTCTTTAGGATAAATAATCGTAACCTTATAGCTTTTCTGCAGAACCTCTGCAACTTCCTTCATCATGACATCATTAAAGCTTAATGACAGTAAAGATGCTGATGCATTTTCCGTTGTTTTTTGTTTGCTGTAAGAAATGACGGCGGCAGTACGGTCGATCCCGAAGTTGGTCCATTTCTGATTCGGCTTCAAAAAGGCCACATGCGTTCCGGCATAAGATACCGCCACTTTTCCTTCGTAAAGATCTACCGCTTTGCTGTTTCCGGTCTGGGTAATTTTAAAAACAGTTCCCAGCACCTTTGTGCTGAAACCGTCAGCCTGTACAATGAAAGGATGCTTTTTTGATTTTGCCACTGAAAAAACCGCATTTCCCGACAACTTCACCACCCTTGTGTCGGAAGGGAAAGATTTTTCAACCTTAAGTTGTGATCCGGGAAGCAACAGCACCACCGAACCGTCTGCCAGACGAACTTTTTTGTTTGCCGACTCTGCTAAATAAATATCAGGTTTAATGAAAGTACTGTACATAAAATAGCCTCCTAATGTAAACAGGAGTAAAACGGCAGCTGCCACAGCAAACGCGTATTTTTTAATGAAATTCGGATGATAAATCACGGCGGCCTGCATAAAATAAGGCTCTAAATCAAACAAAACCTTTTCTTTTGATTTTCTGCTGTGATCAGGGTCAATATCTTTTTCTGCACTGCTATTCCATTGCTGTAAAAGTTCTTTTTCTTTCCCCGTCAGTTTTTCTTCAGTAACCTCCCTTTCCCAAAGCCTGAAAACGAATGCCTGAATTTCTTTATAGTGTCTGTTTTTCATAAATATCTGATAAACGTTCGCCGTTACATCTATAAAACAGCAGAAATGAAAAACTTCCCCAGCCTTGATTTAACATTATATTCACATTAGGATCAACTTGTTAACAATTTCCGGTTGTAATTAACCGATTGCAGGAAATGACCCGTCTACGGAAGCTTGATTTTCAGAAATAATTAATATTACATTCCTTAAAGTTCACAAAAAGTTAATTTTCCTTTAGGTAATTTTGCATCAATGAATCAGACGGATCACATACTATTGAAAAAAATAAAAACCGGCGATCAGCCGGCTTTTATGCTGCTTTACGAAAGGTATTGGGATGATTTGTACCGTTTTGTTTTTGTAAGGACCAAAGACAGGGAGCTGGCAGAAGAATTATTGCAGAATCTCTGGATCAGGATTCTCGAAAACACGGAAAGCATACAGACCGACGGAAATGAAAGCGCAAAAGGATACTTTCTGAAGCATCTGCATTACCGGGTGATCGATTATTTCAACAGCCAGAAGAAAGACCACTCTACCATCAGCATCGACGAAACCGAAATGCCTGCCCATATCACCGATACCGAATATTTTGAAATCCTTGAGCAGCATGAAATTTCTGATCTTTTTGCCATGATCGACGAAGTAGTTTCTACTTTGCCGCTTACCGAACAAAAGGTTTACGACATGAGGATCCGCAAAAACAAGTCTGTTGATGAGACTGCTGAAGCATTAGGTTTAACCCATAAAACCGTCAGCAATAAACTGAGCAATGCCATTGGCGAAATCCGGGAACAGCTGAATCCCAAATACCAGTCTTCCAAGAAATTTATTTCCATTATGGTGATGATTGAGCTGATGATGCAAAATCCGTAGTATTGCGGTTACTTTACTGAATGATATGCCTTACATATTTTACATTCGGCTTCATACCACATTTATTACTCTGACAAGTCTCGTTGGCAATAAAGTTGTATACAGATATCCGGATACAACCTAATGTATTCATCCGATAGAATCAACATATTCATCATTGAATGATGTAGATCATTTGAAAATCACTAAATCAACCAACACTAAAATTATTAAAATGAAAGTACTGTTTGTAGTTACATCACATGACCAACTCGGAAATACAGGAAAAAAAACGGGATTTTGGGTAGAAGAATTTGCGGCACCTTATTATTCACTTAAAGATGCCGGATTCGAGATTGTCGTTGCGACTCCAAAAGGAGGCCAGGCACCAATCGATCCGAAAAGTGAAGATCCTGATGCCCAGACTCCTGCTACCGAACGCTATTACCAGGATAAAGACGTACAGGATATTATTGCCAACACTCAAAAACTGAGTGATCAGAAAGCAGATGATTTCGATGCCGTTTTTTATCCTGGAGGTCACGGACCGCTATGGGATCTGGCAGAGGATAAAGATTCACAAAAGTTAATCCTTGAATTTTACAACAGCAGAAAGCCTGTTGCAGCCGTTTGTCATGCGCCGGGAGTATTTAAAAATATAACGCTTGACAATGGTGAACCATTTGTAAAAGGTAAAAACGTGTCCGGTTTTTCGAATACCGAAGAAGAGGCCGTTCAGCTCACTGATGTTGTTCCTTTCCTTGTAGAGGATGAACTTAAAAAATCCGGTGGACAGTACACCAAAACTGATGACTGGGGCGTACACGTGGTGCAGGACGGATTGCTGATCACAGGACAAAATCCCGCTTCTTCCGAAAGTGCCGCAGAAAAATTAATTTCAGTACTGAAGAAGTAATTCCATTAAAAAATCTTTATACGTAAACCATCAAAAATATGGCGTCCGTCCCTTAAACGGACGCCTGTTTCAGTCTTTTAATCTTAAAAAGTTTAAAATGAATACACTCACAAAAAACCTCATCAAAGGAATTGCTGCGGGATTACTGGCTTCCTGGATAAAATCTCTTGCAGAGCCGCCATTGCAGAAACTGGGCGAAAAAGAGTTTCCGCCAACGCCTGATGAGCTCAGCCTACGGGGAGCGGATGTAAGCCGGCAGCCTGAAAATATGCCTCCCGCCGTGCTAGCTCAAAAAGTCTATCATAAGATTACCCATCGGCAGCTATCCTCGGAAAAAACCCTGCAGTCTATGAAAATCATCCATTATACCTTGGGCACCCTGATAGGTATCGGTTATGTTTTTGCTGCTGATAAGAACAAAAGCCTGGCGGCCGGCGGAGGAATCATGGCAGGAGCCGGCGTATGGATGCTTACCCACGGATCTGTGGTACCTGCAGTGAATCTTCAGGGAAAGGTCGCTGACATGCCCAAATCATGGTGGGTGTGGGAATTCGGCTCACATATTATATTTGGAATCGGCATGGAACAATCAAGAAAATGGATGAATAAGATGTTTTAAATTCTTGACCCTTGAGATTTATTTTAAAATTCTTTTCACAGCTCTCACCTATTCATTATCTTTCCTGAACTGCGTGGGAGAAACCCTTTTTCTTCTCTTGAAAACCCTGTTGTAATAAGGAATGTCACTGAATCCTGAAGCAATACAGATTTCAGCGACAGACAGTTTCGTCTTCAGTAACATCTGGCAGGAACATTCAATTCGAAATTCAGTCAGATAGCTGAAGAACGATTTGCCTGTCATTTTTTTAAAGAAAACACAAAATGAAGATTTCTGCATTCCGGCCAGCTTTGAAACTTCATCCAGGGTGATATTCCTCTGGAAATTACTCAAAACAAAAAGATAGATCTCCTGGAATTTTTTCTCTTTCGTATTTTCTACGACAGGCTTTCCGACGACCTGTATTTCTTTGCTTTCCGAGATCAGTTGCAGTATTTCGATAAACTTTGTTATTCTTCTTTTCTCATCCTGCTTTACGATGGCAGTCATGAGGGTCTGTAGCCGTTCGAGGGTATCTTCTGTAAAAGAGACTGCATGACGGATATCCTCAAGTTTAGAAATGCTGCCGAATAACTCGGTGAAAAAGCGTTTACTGTTTATAATGAATTCGTTATCAAAGATGATGGTGATATTTTCTATTTTTCCTTCATCGTCATGAACTGCCTCATCAAAAGACCAGCAGTGCGGAATATTGGGCGGTATGAGAATAATTTCTCCCTCCGAAAAATCTTCCGTGTCTTCACCGATTGTCCTGATTCCGCCTCCCGTTACGATATAGGACAGTTCCCAGGTTTCCTGCTGATGGAGCGGCACCTGCTGGTCCCATTTTACATGGACATGATCAATATGAAAAGTGCGGTCTTTAGGCTTCGGATAATATTTCAGTTTCTGCTTCATGGCGAATCAATTCTTATAAATGTAAATATAAGACAATAAATAAAAAATATACGACAAGTATTTTGGTTACTCCCCTTTTATTTTTGCAAAAGATTTTACAAGACTTATGGATCAGACCCTACCTATTTCCAATTCCAAACCTCATTATGAAATTCTTGACGGGCTGCGGGGCGTCGCCGCCATTATGGTTGTTATTTTTCATATTTTTGAAACGTTTTCCAACGGAGATCATGTAAAGCAGATCATCAATCACGGTTACCTGGCGGTAGATTTTTTCTTTATGCTGTCCGGTTACGTCATCAGCTATGCTTATGACAGCCGATGGAACCAAATGACGACAAGAGATTTTTTTATCCGCCGTCTGGTAAGATTGCAGCCGATGATCATTATGGGATCGCTTGTCGGTGCCGCCCTTTTTTATTTTCAGCAGTCCGAAGGATTAGGCTGGGGCGGGATTTCTGAAACACCTGTATGGAAACTTATTCTTGTCATGCTTATCGGGATGACGGTGCTGCCTGTGACCAAAGCTCTGGACATCCGCGGCTGGAGTGAAATGCATCCCTTAAACGGGCCTTCATGGTCATTGTTTTACGAATACATTGCCAACATCGTGTATGCACTGGTCCTGAGAAAGGTTTCGAAAATGGTTTTGGGAATCTTAGTCTTGATTTCTTTAGGATTCACTTTGTATTATGCCTTTACAAATCCCAACGGTGATATCATCGGAGGATGGGCAATTGATGATGCCACGCAGCTGAAAATCGGTTTTACCCGACTAACTTTTCCTTTTTTGATGGGAATGTTTCTGGCCAGGGTGATGACTTTAAGATACACTAAGAACGCATTCCTGACCACCAGTATTTTACTGATTGCCATCCTTGCATTCCCACGATTGGGAGGCTATGAAGGGCACGAATGGAATGCTTTGTATGAGTGTATGATCCTGATGATTCTTTTCCCGGCAATCATTCTGTTGGGAGCCGGCGGAAAAGTAATGGGTGAAAAAGCCAACCGCTTATGCAAATTTTTCGGTGATATTTCCTATCCTCTCTATATTACTCATTTTCCATTGGTTAATGTTTATATGGCCTGGGTTGTCAATGGCAGGCACAATCTGAGTGAGCCCGTAACCTGGATTGCAGGACTGGTTACGGTGTCCGCTTCTATTATCCTGGCCTATCTGCTGATGAAGGTTTACGACATTCCGGTGAGAAAATGGCTTAACAGAAAATTAATTGCTAAATCAAATAATTAAAATGAAAATAAGAGAATCCTGCGAAGAATTTTGAATCTTTTTTTTAAAGTTTTGAAAGCAACTGCCGGCTTGAAATTACGAAAGATCTGATGCCAAGAAACTGACCATTCTTACAAATCTCAAAAACATGGCTTTACACATCTTATCTTCTCTACAGGAAACAGGGATAAGGTGGATGAATTGACGAACCTTTAGGATCACCGGGACGGATATTACGAAAGCGTGGTTCTTGAACCGGAAGGGAACATCATAGAAATCACAGAATAATAATAAAATTCTAACAAATCAGTAAAAGCCTGTATTCTCCGTCGTTTTCTTTTGGTGCCCGGTGGATGCATGGTAAAACCTTCTGCTGAGGGTGATCTACAGCCAGCCGCCAGAGGTTAAACTTTCCAAGATTAACAGGTTTTGCATCCGCTATTGGCATGTAATGAAGATCAAAATAGTTGTCTTTCAAAAAAGCGTCAAATTCCTCATCGCTGCCCTCACAAAGATGTCTGAGCTTTTCACGGATCTCAGGAATCAGAATCTTCTGTGTGCATTGATCGTTGGGCAAAAAATCACTTGCCGCACCGAAATAGGTACATAGAAAAGTATCTGTAGCAACCGGTGAGCGGTCGGCATGATATGAATAAACGTCTGTTGAAATAAAGTCGAACTCGTCGTCCCTGTCGTATTTTTTTATCAGGTTGAGCGAAGGAGCTGCCCCAAAATCCGACAACATTTTCAGGTCGTCGATGATGATTTCCCTGGCCAGATTTCCTTTTTCAGATAGATCGAGCTGTTGAAGATCGCCGATGAAAATCTCAGTAATATTTTCTTCTAAGCTAAGTTTTGACACGATCTCCTCAAAATCAGCCTTCGCCAAGTCCCTTTGCCAGCAAACCGCATTTATATCTCCCTGAAATCTGAAGGAGACAAGTTCTGAAAAAGAAGAGACGAGACCGTAGGTACTTTCCGAAGAGGTATCATTCATCATAAACAGCAGATGATTTTAAAACGGATACAAAAATAGTCATTTAGCCAAAATATTTCTGATGATCTAAGATTTTAACCACAATTATTTTAAATACCACATTTTGTTTTTTTTTAAATAGTAGTATGTATTTTGTACTGCTTTCCGAAAAAACGATGACTTATCACTACCATTTGCTGAAACTTATTGTCCCGGTATTTTTCATTTCAAACCTTTTCTATGCCCAGCAGGAATCACCAAGAAAATATACTTTGTTTAATCCTGTTCCGAAAGCACTCATGCGGGAAATGGAAACCGACCGCCCGGATGTTACCGAATCTCCTTTTACGGTGGATGCCGGACACATTCAATACGAAACCGATCTTCTCAGGCTGAAAAATGAGAATTCTGATCTGACGAAAACCAGGACCTTATTAATCAACCAGGGAAATGTGAAGATTGGAATTACAGGTTCAACCGCCATACAGATTGGTTTTCAAACCTATGGAATTCAGAAAAAAACCGAAAAGAATTCGGGACAAATATCCACTACGCAAGGTTTTGGTGATATCAACTTCAGGATAAAACAAAATATTACAGGAAATGACAAAGGGAATTTTGTAATGGCCCTTTTGCCTTATATAAAAATTCCATCTTCTCAATACGATGAGGAAAGCCGCATAGAATACGGACTGATCGTTCCCATGCTTTATCAGTTTGAAGGTGACTGGAACCTTGGATTCCAGGTAGAACTGGACAAACTGAAAGACCAGGATCTCCCGGAAATGCATACTGAGTTTTTGCAGACGCTTACCATCAGCCATCCTTTAGCCAAAAACATTGACGGAATCGCCGAAACCTACTATACTTATGATTTTAAAGCACATGAGTTTTCCAATTACATCAATGCTGCCATTCAGATGGAAGTGGCAAAAGATTTTAAAGTGGATGCAGGCATGAACTTCGGATTGCAGCATCACGCAGAAAAAAACTACTTTGTAGGCCTTTCGTACAGGCACTAAGCTGTAAACCTCCGTGGAAAAACAAATGCTGAAAAATTTTAAACCTGATCATAAAAGAAGCCACAAGCAGAAGATTTAATCCTCCGGTTGCGGCTTCTTTTTTATTAAATGGTTAAAAAGCTATTCATTCACTTTGACAGGATCAGAAATATTTACAGGACTGTTCTTTTTCCATAATTACCCGTAATGATTTTGTAACATATAATCTGATGAAACAAGATGCCGGAATAGTGGCAATCGGTTTACCCAAGATCATGACCGTGATACTACCTCCGGCCTGATCAAAATTATAAATCACGATCTGCTGCTTCGGATGGACCTTCATAAAATCGACAGACATTTTAGTTTCCTGTCCGATAATATGAATCAGCCGGTTCCTGTCGTCAAGTTTAAGGGCGCTTCCTGCAGGTATATAATATTCATGAGGGTCTAATCTTACCGCATATCCAGATTGGTCATTAATGATCTCATCGGTCAAAGAAGCGATATTACCATCAGGAATGAATATGGTATCCGGTTTTTCACTTTCAGATTTAAAATTCTTGCTGGCTTTCACCGATCCTTCTACCGTGAGTTTATCCATATCATTAACATCCCTTCCCATTCCGAAGTTTCTTCGCTCGGTATTAAAATTTAAGCCGTCAAATTCATCATGCCGGGATCCATAAATATAATATTCGTTTCTTTTCACGGCCAGAAATCTCTCCTGGTTCCTGTCGACAATCCCGGAGTCGCCTCCAAAATAATCATCTGCAATGACCAGCCCGGTACCTAAATTGGTCGTAAACTCCTGATTCAATTTCAATCCGTTCTGATAAGCGTAATTCCACTGCTGGATGTTTGATGCGCTAAAATCTGCTTCCGTCCATATCTTATACCATTTGGAAAGCCATGAACCATCAATTCCTTTTCTGATCTTAAGCATCGGAACACCGGAACCATTAATCCCGCTCTGGTTTGCAAATGCAAGCTGGTAAGATGAGTCTCCTGTAGAGGCAGTTGTACCATCCCACGGGGAATAGGTCATGATCCCTGCATAATTTCCGGTAGCTTCCAATCCCGCCATATTCGATTTTGCAAAATCAAACCTTACCCTGTTGGGTGTTGTATTAGGAGCAATATCATCTGGATTTAATGTCCCGCTTCTGGAAGTCACATAGAAATTGGTAAGTTTCACCGTATTGTTTCCACTTATTCCCAATATTTGTCCTCCTTCCCCTTCCTGCGTAGCATTGAGCTCAATTTGGTTTTTATTTACCGCATGTGTGCCCAGCGTTCCATTTGGAATGACCGGACTTTGCTGAAACGTATTGGTATTTGTAAAAGTCTGAACACCATTAAGGGTAGCATAATTAGCCAACTGGCTGTTTAAAGCCGACTGTGCTACATAGCTGGCAGGATTAAAGTTTCCTGAATGATACACTTCTTTCCAGGCCGACCATCCTGAGTTTCCTGAGCCCGTCGTGGTGCCACGGAATTTCAGGCCTGCTCCCCCTCTTTCAATTGTTAGCTGCTGACGGCCATCAGAGGAATTTAAATTTAGAGTCGTCGTATAATTCCAGCCTGATTGTGGTGCTTCCTGTCTATAAATTCCTGAATCTGAAACCGATTCCAAATCTCCGGTATATATTAAATTTTTGAAAGGGCTGTAATTTTGTTCATCCCAGACTTTTACCCAACCGTAATCACCTCCGGATTCTACCCTTCTGTATCTAAGTGAGTTGCCTCCAGTCATTTGAAGAGCGATCTCACCATAGTATCCGGCAGAATTGTCATGAAGCATTTTAAACTTATACCACCAATCGTTCGTAGGGCAGCCCTGTGCTATTCCAGACAGATTTACATAGCCCGCTACCTGCCCGTAGGTTGCATTTGCCAGGTTACTTTGTCCTCCTGAATTTGCCATTTTACCTGCAATAAACGGATTACTTTGTAAGCCATTTGACGAATCGATCCAGGTATTCGTAGCATTGTTTCCGCTTTTGTTGGCTTTTAGATCCAGGCTATTATCCACACTGGTGGTATTTCTTAAATTCAACACCCCTGTGGAGGAATCTTCCTGTAAAAACACAGAGTCATCTCTGAGTGCAGTCCCACCGTGCGCCGTTATCTCAACATCAATAAACATGGGATTGGCAGCCGCATGAAATTTATGTACATTGATATAAGTTCTGTCCGTAGCAGGATCGTAATATATTTTTTGTTCAACATAAAT
>JBMDXW010000408.1:0-3716 GCA_048594965.1 Chryseobacterium sp. | reverse complement strand
CCATTGATGGTTAAAGTTCTGGTTTTAGGCACATAATCCAGCGGATTAAAGTTTCCGTCATACCAGAAGGAAGAGATTGGCCGTGTACTGCCACCGGCTGTTAAAATGTCATTGTCTGTTTTTCCTTCGATTTTGTATCCGACGGAACTACGATAGTAAGCGTATTTGATATCCATAATTATAATTTTTTTATTGTTAACTGAATTATATTGGGCGGCACTGAATCAAACAGCACCTGAATATTTTTAAGGTCTATTCTTTTTACCTTGAGCGGTACGGTAAACATGGTAACCGTGTCATAAGCATCGATCACAAAGTTTAAAGTATCCAGATCATGTCTGATCACGGCGTCACCCCGCACCCTTTCCTGATGGGTATTTTTATCAGGGTCAACGGCAGCTTCCAGGGTCTGAACTCTGCTGTATACCTGATTATTAAACTGATTCTGATAGATTAGCGAACCCCAGCCGGAGTATAATCCCAGGAGCCTGATCTTATCATCCGAACTTCCGTTGGCTACCGCTGTGCTGAGAGCTTCGATCTGCTCCCGGTTGACCTTGATGTAGCCGACGATCTCCCTGAGCTCATCGAGGTTTACATCATCCGATGCCAGCAATTCATTGATCTGCCCGATACGTTCAAGCAGTTCTTCATCCTTAGTGCGGAACATATCCAGGATTTCTGCGATCTGTGCCTTGGTGTAAACATTTCCGGGTTCTCCGTCACCGTCTACGGTAGCTGCCAGATTGATTCTCAGCTTTTCCTTCCATTTTTCCACATCACCCGGGCTGAGATTGGAAGCATTGAGCTTTGCCAGCACGGCATGGTGTGCATTTTCATCGTTGAGGTGCTCTGCCAAAGCTTCCGAAGACAGGATGTCCTGCAAAGCTTCGTTAAGGCCCTTCACTTCCTCCATCCTTATTTTTTCCTGTACATGGCGGAAGGACGAAAATGTATCCTGAAACTGAGACTGCGTAGGCGTGTCGCCTTTTTCAAACCAGCTAAATATTGTCGTTAATGGTACTGCCATGATTATCTGAAATTAGGTTTGAGTTCTTCATTTGTTATCACAATTTTTTAATTAATTAATGTCTGATTTTTTTCATGTGCTTCTGATTTTTAGTTATTCCATATTATTTTTATTTGAGTTAAACCTTTGTTTTCTATGGTTTGGAGTAGCGACAACCTATTTGGCAAAAAACAGATCGGCTTCTGCTTTTCTCCGTCTTATCAGTCCGTTCAGAACTTTCCCGCCGGCGGTAATATATCTGGAAGTAAACCAGTCCCTGATGGCTTCTGCATCTGCTTTTTTATTGATCAGGGAAAACAGGGTATCCGATCCCCCGGTATTGTAGGTATGTGAAACCAGCGCATCAAACTGATTTTGCTTAAGGACCACTTTTATTTTACTGCTGACGATCTTCTCATAGACCGGCAAAACGGATGAGAACAATTCTTTTCCTCTTTCCCGGGTAATTGCAGGATCTTTTAAGGTCACTTTTTTGCCGCCCGGATAGTAGGTATTTCCGTAACCGATGGTGGGAATACCCGCAGAATCCAGGTAAGGTCCGGAACTGAATCCTTCAAATGATAAAATCAGGTCTATTCCTTTTCGTGATGTTTTCATTTCTTAAAATATTTATAGGTAAAAAACATTAGGATTAAAGTGATGCCCATCACCGTCATGAAAATCCAGGCTGTGATTTCAAATCCGCTGACTTTTATTTTCCTGGTTTCTTGAGAAATAACCGAATCTTTCTCCCGGATGATTTTATTTGAAACCACTTTCTGATCGGTATGCCGGAGAATATCCGCAGATTTTTCCTTTTTGATTTCAGACGTTTTGTTCGATGCTTTGGTGTAGCGATTGCTGATCGAATATTCTGCATTTCCCATGATGGAAATACTCTGGACCGTATCTTTTCCGATGACATTGTGAAAGATAAAGGGATTCGCCAGATCCGATTTTCCGCTGATCAGCAGGTCTCCGGATATTTCATCTTTCTTTTCGCTGACTTCAGTCTGTGCATCTGATATATGAACTGCCTCCGTATGTCTTACGCTCAGAGAATCGGTCTTTACTTTTTCCGTTTCTTTTTTGGATTCCCTGGAAAGGGTGGTTATTTTCTGTTTGCTCCGGCAACAGCCCAGGATAAGACTGCTGAATATGATCAGGAGCAGAATTTTTGCTTTCATTAGTTTTAGTTTTAATGATTAATGGATGAAAATCTTCAGATGCTGATTTTGATCTTCCGAAGACTTTCCTTTATCTATATTGTTTAGGCTTAAAAATCAGGGATGCATTTTCCCCAGAAGCCCGGATACGTGGAAGTAAAGCATTTCCTTATACCGCTGAACCCATTAGGCAGTTCGTTAGATCCGTCAACCTCTTCAAAGAAGCCGTCAAGGGTTCAGAAGAGCCCGTCAACCAGTCCGAAGAGCCCACCAACCAATCCGAAGAGGCGATCAGGCAGTCCGAAGAGAGAATCAACCGTTCAGAAGAAGCGATCAACCGTTTAGAAGAAGCAATCAACCAGTTAGAAGAAGCGATCAACCAGTTAGAAGAGAAAATCAAGTACAATTTATTACTTCTCAGCGATTTACAGCATTTTCCAAAAGATCAAAAAGTGAATTATTCTGTGGGGTGGCATCTTTTTTCTAGGAGAAGATCTTATCTTCCTTCATGTATTCTTTTCTGATGCTTTCCAGGAACATCTCGGAACTCACTTTATAGTCAGGATCCTTTAATGCAATGGCTTTTAAACTGACATCCTGAATGATATTCATAATATTTGACCCTGTAAGTTCGTACCGTCTGGCAACCTGTTCCAGATCAATATCGATGAGTTTTAGCTGTATGGGTAAATTGTGCTGCCAGATACGCAGACGCTCTTCATGCTTGGGATTATTGAATTTGATGCAGCTGTGAAAGCGTCGCGTAAAGGCTTTATCCATATTGTTTTTGAAGTTGGAGGCCAGGATAATCAGCCCGGAAAACGTTTCGATCCTCTGAAGCAGGTAGGAAACTTCCTGGTTGGCATATTTATCATGGGCATCTTTTACATTGGTCCGTTTTCCGAAAATGGCATCCGCTTCGTCGAAGAAAAGGATCCAGTTTTTATTTTCCGCCTTATCGAATAATTTCGCGAGCTGTTTTTCGGTTTCCCCGATGTACTTTGAAACCAGCATGGAAACATCTACCCTGAACACGGGACGTTTGATATACTTGCCGAGCAGGTTGGCGGCCAGGGTTTTTCCTGTTCCGGGATCGCCGTAAAACAGCACTCGGAAACCGGGCTTAAGTTTTTTCTGCATGCCCCAGTCTTTCATAAGAACCGGGCTGCTGTTGTACCAGGCTTCGATACCCTGAAGCTCATCCATGGTATTCTGAGGAAGGATAAGATCCGTCCACGACCGGCTGGTATGCAGCTGCTCTGCAGGGAAATCATTGCTCATTTTCGGCAATGCTTCTTTTCCCAGAATCATCGTGTAAAAAGCTTCCGCGGAAACACTTATCGGGCTGTTTACCGGTGTACGGTCACCGGCCGTATCGGTAAAAGTGATGATCTCGTCTTTAAGCAAAACAGATTCTGCAGCCAGATAATCCAATGCTTTTAATCTTTCTGAAATACGGTCGCCTCCCAAGATGTACTGAACCATCTGAACGGTCGGAAGAAAGAGTCTTCCATTGTCATTGAGCGAGCAAAAATCAAACA
>JBMDXW010000407.1:0-1793 GCA_048594965.1 Chryseobacterium sp. | reverse complement strand
AATTCCGAATTGTTCTTGATGGCTTGCTGCCTGCCAGAGTCAATCGCTTCCTTTTGGGTATCGAAAATTCGGGTTACCCTGTGGTTGCCTGCTGTTCTGGTTGCCCAGTCATCGCCATGTTTTACTACAAATACGTCTTTGTTCTTTTTCATATTTTTATTTGTTGTTAAATGAATAATACTATCTTTATATAGCGGACGGTATCCACCTATGTTACCAAAACCATTACCAACGGTTTTAGGTATATTAAATTGATGACTTTTATAAATGGCTTGGCAAGATCTGAAATCTGAATCTACTGAAGACTTGGTAACCTACATTAGTTGGTTCACCGATAAGGATATGCGAGAACAGGCACAGGACGCATTTATAGCCTTCTGTTTTCGTTTCCAGGCAGACCTAGCGAAAAAGTGCAGGGTGATTAGTAAAAATAGAGGATATGATCAACATATTGCGGACGACATCGCGCAACGAACATTCGAACGTTTTCTGAAATATCCCAAATATGTTTTTGATAAAAAAAAGGCTAAGGATTACGATTCGGGTATCAAATTCTATCTGTATCGGATGGCGCAGAATATGTTCTATGATTTTTACAAAGAGCAACACAATCCTAATCCTTTTACGGGGGAGGAGGAACTTATATACGATATGCCGTCTTTGGAGGCAATAAATGCAAGACCGGAGAAACTCAAAGAAATAAGAGAAAAATATGAATTGGTCCAAAAGGCTCTGGAGAGGCTTTCTCCTAAGCATAAAATCATATACCTCACCTATCAACAGTATGCACAACAAGGTTTCAAACTACCCAGATCATTGACGGAAAAACTCCGCGCGGAACTGCAGTTGACCCAGGCAACGATACAATTTTACAAAAAAGAAGCGTTTGACAAGATTAAAGAGTATCTAGAAATTTATGGCTCAAAATAAATCACATATCACTCCTGACAACGTAACCGAATGGTTGGCTTCCACTGGATTTTTGTTTCCAAGGAATGAGCTGGAATTGGCTCGTTTTGACAAACTTTATCCGGAAGATGCAGAAGGCGCTTCCGATTTTCAAGTTGATTTTGACAAGATCTTCAATGGAACTTTGCAAACTAGGACAATACCATTGAAAAAAGAAGCGGAAGAAAAAGATATTATTCAATTGAAAATGGTAGCTAGAAAGGGCTCTAGTGTTCCTCAGCATATTTTGGACAAGATGAAAAAGAACCAAGATGGAAGATCAAAAGATGATAACGGAACATCGGAAAAAGGAACTGAATAAAATAGCAGATTTTGTTTCAGCCCAATTTTCCACGAAGAATGTAACCCGGCTCGACCTGATCGTCGAGTTTGAGCAAATCAATCTGTATGTCGATCATTACGAAAATTTCTTTGACGGAATGCTGGTATTCGATGAAGGAGAATTCCATGTACATTTAAATATCGACAGGAAGAATACCTTGCAAACTACCAGGGGAAGATTTAGCCTGGCTCACGAAATTGCCCATTATTACATCAACGAACATCGTATTGGCTTGCAAAATGGGCTATTAGAACCACACGGCTCAATTACAGATCTCAATAAAAGCGATCCTATTGAACTGGAGGCAGACTACTTTGCCGGATGCCTTTTGATGCCCTATGATAAATTATATTACTTTGATCAAGTCAAAAAATTTTCCCTTGATAAGATCAAGGCAATTTCTGAGAGCTTCCAGGTTAGCCTTTTAGCAGCGACTATACGCTATTGCCAGACCTGTATTCACGAGATGATGTTTGTGGTTTCGAAAAATAACATCGTAAAA
>JBMDXW010000406.1:0-18506 GCA_048594965.1 Chryseobacterium sp. | reverse complement strand
TATTTATGGATTTTTGTGCAATAGATTTTGAAACAGCGACTCATGAGCGGAATTCCGCATGTGAGCTGGGAATATGCATTGTACAGGATTCCAGAATTGTAGAAACAAAGACCTGGCTGATCAAACCGCCAAGCTTTCCCTATTTCAATCCTTTTAACGTGGATGTTCACGGAATTTTACCTGATGATGTAAAAGATGCTCCTACGTTTGATGAAATATGGTATGAAGTAGAAGAAATGATGTATGGAACTTTAATGATTGCGCATAACGCCGGTTTTGATGCCGGAGTTCTCCGTGGATGCCTGAACCATTACGGAATGTTCACTCCTAAATTAAATTATCTCTGCAGCATTCAGCTTGCTAAAAAATCCTGGAATTACCTTCCGAGATACGGGCTAAAACATCTGGCAGAATACCATCAATTGAGCTTTAAACATCACAGGGCCGGTGATGATGCGGAAGCCTGTGCAAAGATCTCATTGCTGGCCTTTGAAAAACTGTTTCTTACTACGAATGAAGAAATTTCGGATTATCTAAAACTTAAGATCAAAAAACTGTAATTAGTTGCTCAGAACTTCGGACAGCAGATTGAATTCCGGAATATCAATTTCAAAATTTTCGTCGGTTTCCATGTTTCGGACAAGGTATTTTCCGCTCATGTTTCCTACTCCTGAGCGCAGCATAACGTTTGAGAAATAAGCAAAATTTTCACTTACAGGAATTTCAGGGGTAAGACCGATCACACCGTCACCGATAATTTCGGTATATCCAAATCCTACGTCAAAAATCAACCACTTTCTTTTGAGTATTTTAATAGGGAAATTCCCGTCATTTTCGATCGTTATATTGTATTTGAAAACGTATCTGTTTTCAGACGGATAACTGTTTTTGCTATCATATTCAGGTATTACTGAAACTTTGATATTGGAGGTCATTTTAGAGAACATCATATTGTTATTTTCAAAAAAGATACAAAAATCTCGCCCTTTTGAGGCGAGATGAAAATTTATATTATAATTTTTTTCCGGATTATAAGCCTAAGCCCTTTCTTTCGTCACCATTCATAAGAATGCCCACAGGATTGTCAATAGCCTCTTTTACCGCTACGAGGAAGCCTACAGACTCTTTTCCGTCGATAATTCGGTGGTCATATGACATTGCAACATACATCATCGGACGAATCACCACCTGCCCGTCAACCGCAACCGGTCTCTGGATAATATTGTGCATCCCCAAAATAGCAGATTGAGGAGGATTGATGATCGGAGTAGACATCATAGATCCGAAAGTACCGCCATTGGTAATGGTGAATGTACCGCCAGTCATTTCATCAACGGTAATTTTTCCGTCTCTTACTTTGATAGCCAGGTCTTTAATATTTGCTTCAACGCTTGCAAAGGACATATTTTCTGCATTTCTCAATACGGGAACCATTAATCCTTTAGGACCGGAAACCGCAATTGAAATATCACAGAAATCGTAGTTTAATTTGAAATCTCCGTCGATAGATGCGTTTACATCAGGATACATCTGTAAAGCTCTTGTTACCGCTTTCGTGAAGAAAGACATAAAACCAAGGCCTACGCCGTGTCTCTGAGCAAATTCTTCTTTATATTGTTTTCTCAGCCTGAAGATTTCAGACATGTCAACTTCATTGAAAGTAGTCAGCATTGCCGTTTCGTTCTTCACAGAAACCAGTCTCTGAGCGATTTTTCTCCTAAGAACTGAAAGTTTTGTCGTCGTTGTCGATCTCGATCCGGTAGCGGTCACAGGGTTGCCTCCCAATGCAGGAACGGCAGCCAGTTCAGCATCAGACTTGGTGATTCTTCCGTCTCTTCCGCTTCCTGAAACCTGTGAAGCATCCATTCCTTTTTCATCGAGGATTTTTTTGGCTGCAGGAGATGGAGCACCGGTAGCATACGTTTGAGTGGCAGCAGGTTTTGGAGCCTCTTCTTTTGCAGGTTCAGCAGCTTTCGGAGCTTCTTCCTGTTTTGGAGCTTCCGCAGCAGGAGCAGCGCTTCCGGCAGGTTTTGCAGCATCCATATCGATCAGGCAAACTACCTGTCCTACCTGTACAACGTCACCTTCTTCTGCTTTTAAAGTAATGATTCCGCTTTGCTCAGCAGGCAATTCAAGAGTTGCTTTGTCTGAATCTACTTCAGCGATGGGTTGATCTTTTTCCACATAATCACCATCTTTTACAAGCCAGGTTGCAATTTCAACTTCTGTAATTGATTCGCCCGGTGAAGGAACTTTCATTTCTAAAACTGACATATCGTATTTTTTATTTTTTTAATTTTTATTTTTTGGAATTTAAAAAATCAGATCAAAAGATGATACACTGAAATTCCACATTCTCTAATCTGATTTTCTACGTAAATTAAGCGGTTACCGGTCTTTTTACCGGAGCATCATTTCGGTCAAACACTCTGTTGATCACTGCGTTTTGATTTTTCTCAAACATTTTATGACTTCCCGGAGCCGGAGCACCACTAGGCACCGGAGCAACCACCTGGATTCCCGTATCTCTGAAGTTTCTTAAAATATAAGACCATGCTCCCATATTTTCTGGCTCTTCCTGAGCCCAAACAAGAGCTTTTCTGTTTCCATACTTACTGAAGATGGCTTCAATAGCGTCTGCCTGGAGAGGATAAAGCTGTTCAAATCTCACCAAAGCAACATTTTCAGCATTTAACTCTTCCTTTTTAGCTAATAATTCAAAATACAGCTTACCTGAGCAAAGCACTAATTTTTCTACTTTTTCAGGATCTGCATTCGGGTCATCCAAAATTGGCTGGAAGGTTCCCGTAGCAAAATCTTCCAACGGAGAAACTACTTTAGGATGCCTCAACAATGATTTTGGACTCATGACAATAAGAGGTTTTCTGAATGACCATTTCAACTGTCTTCTTAACAAATGGAAGTAGTTTGCGGGAGAGGTAATGTTGGCAACTACCATGTTTTCATTCGCACAGAGGGTTAAAAATCTTTCCAGTCTTGCTGAAGAGTGCTCTGCTCCCTGTCCTTCAGAACCGTGCGGTAACAGCATTACCAGACCATCCTGGATCTTCCATTTTTCCTCTGCTGCGGCTAAATACTGATCAACAATAATTTGCGCACCATTGACAAAGTCCCCGAATTGAGCTTCCCAAATCGTCAAAGTATTGGGTGACGCCATGGCATAACCATAATCAAAACCTAAAACACCATACTCTGAAAGGTGGGAATTGTACACATCAAACCGGCTTTCTGAAACATGTCTTAACGGGATATATTCTTCTTCGGTATCTTCTGTTTTTACAACAGCATGACGGTGTGAAAAAGTTCCCCTTTCCACATCCTCACCGGAAATTCTTACGTTGTGCCCTTCAACTAAAAGTGTGGCATAGGCAAGCCATTCTCCAAGTGCCCAGTCTAATGAATTTCCTTCAATCGCTTTTATTCTGTTCTCAAAAAGTCTCGTGATCTTATTCAGGAATTTTTTATCAGCCGGAAGCGTAGACATTTTAAGAGCCAGCTCCTTTAGCTTTTCAGCATCGTATTTTGTGTCAACGGGCTCCTGTACCGCTCCTCTTTTGGCAATAGGATAATTGGTCCAGTCATCGGCCATAAACACATCCATCACATTCTTTTCAATCTCTTTCGAAGCATCAAAATCCTTATCCAAAAGGGCTTTGAATTCAGTCTCCATTTTGGCGATTACGTCATTTGACGTTACGCTGTCTTTCAATAGCTGATCTTTATAGATTTCTCTCGGGTTCGGGTGTTTAGAGATGATTTTGTAAAGATTAGGCTGGGTAAATCTCGGCTCATCCCCTTCGTTGTGGCCATATTTTCGGTATCCTAATAAATCAATGTATACGTCTTTGCCAAATTTAGCTCTGAAATCAGCGGCAAAATGAATGGCATGAACCACCGCTTCCGCATCATCCGCATTTACATGCATTACAGGAGATTCCGTAACTTTTGCGATGTCGGTACAATAGGTGGAAGATCTCGCATCCATATAGTTCGTTGTGAAGGAAACCTGGTTATTTACCACAATATGAACGGTTCCGCCAGTTCTGTAGCCTTCCAAAGTCATCATCTGAGCCACTTCATAAGCAATTCCCTGTCCCGCGATTGCACCGTCTCCATGGATAACGATCGGCAATATTTTAGAATAGTCTCCTGTGTATTTATCATCCACTTTCGCACGGCAGATCCCTTCTACAAGAGCTGCTACCGTCTCGAGGTGAGATGGGTTCGGCGTAAGATTGATAGAAACTTCTTCACCTGACGCAGTTTTTATTTTTTTTGATGATCCTAAGTGATATTTAACATCTCCTGAAAATACATCTTCTTCAAATTCTTTCCCCTCAAATTCCGAGAAAATCTGCTTGTACGACTTCCCGAAGATGTTGGTCAGGACATTCAGCCTTCCTCTGTGGGCCATTCCTAAAACCACCTCATCAACGCCCAATTGTGAAGATCTTGAAATCAACTGATCCAATGCAGGAATCAATGTTTCTCCACCCTCAAGTGAAAATCTTTTCTGGCCGACAAATTTTGTATGAAGATAATTTTCAAATGCAACCGCCTGGTTTAATTTTAAAAGGATTTCTGTTTTTTCATTTGCAGAAAGGCTTGGATGATTTTCATTAACCTGAATCCATTTTTTGATGAAATCTTTCTCCTCTACATTGTTGATGTGCATATACTCTACCCCAATAGAATCACAGTAGATATTTTCCAGGTGTCTGATAAGCTCCTGTAAAGTAGCAGGTCCTTTCATCCCTGTTTCAACGGCACAGTTGAACTTTGTATTTAAATCTGACTTGTCCAGACCGAAATTTTCGATATCCAAAGTCGGTGTGTAGTGTCTTCTTTCTCGGACAGGATTGGTTTTTGTAAACAGATGACCTCTGGTTCTATACGCTTCGATAAGGTTTACCACCTTAAATTCTTTCCTGATGTGTTCCGGAACTTCGCCGTTTGAAGCTGCCTGCGCTGCCTGCTGTACTACCGGGGCAGAAGCTGCCGGAGCCTGGCTGTATGGGACATAGTCGTCTTCTCCATAGTTCTCCAAAGCAAAATCGAAACCTTGAAAAAAGGCTTTCCAGGAGGGTTCTAAAGAGTCGGGAAATTTTAAGTACTGTTGGTATAAATCCTCAATTAACTGAGAATGAGCTGCGTTTAGGAATGAAAATCTGTCCATTATTACAGTGTATCTGTTATTAAAATTTGTTTATAGAATTGAACCCCAAATTTAATAAAAAAAACCGAGTTAAAACAGCCTTTAAACTATTAAAAAAACTATAAAAAAAATAAATTTATTGAATTTACTTAAATACTGATAATGAGAGCTTCATATTGACATCCTGATCTTCCATAGGACGCTCTATAAAGGTCTGCCGGATATCCCCAAAACGCATTTCTTCTTTTTTTGCCTTCTGGATCAGTTGCTGGATAGCCTTTATTCTTCCCGCATAATTTCCTTTGTAATACATAATGTAGTTTTGCGTAGGACCTTGCGTTCTGAAACTGAAGTTGTTATCCGTAAGCCCAAACTTTTTGGATAACGGAATTCCGAGAAAATAAGACACTTCTTTATCTTTATAATTGTCGGCATCCGTGATCAGAACCGGAAATCCGAATTCATCGTCTTTTTTGCCTAAATCCATTGTTGTGTAATTATAAATTTTATTATAATTCATCACAATATTTTTGTAAAGCGCATCTTTCTTATTGGAGGTACTCACATTGATTCCCAGCAGAAGCTTTTCTTCTTCATTTTCGACCATTAAACTATCATATTTTATAGCGGCCATCTGGTTGTCTTTCTCCACTTTATTACCCAGAACATTATTGAGATTCAGCATGCTTTTATCAATATTTTCCGCAAAACGATCTTCGGTCCAGAAATTTTCGACCCGTCTTAAAACGGATAATTTAGGAGTATGGACAATCCAGGTAATGCGCGTTTTTTCCGGAGCAATCGCTTTGAATTTAACATCAACCAGGGTAGGACTTTCATTTTTATCCTCAAAAAGCTGATACCTCAGCGTTTTGTTCGGGTTTTCATACCTAAGGAACATCTCACCGTCGGTTTCATTCTTAGTATCTACATAGCTTATTGAGCTTCCTTTGCCTTCATAAGGGGTGTAATAATCAATATCAATGGATTTTGAACTGGTAAAGAAATTATTCCAGCGGGTAAAATTCTGTAGATTGTTAAATTGATTGAAAACCTTTTCCACCGGGTAATTAATTTCCTTTTCGATCTTAAAATCTTTACTTTCATCCACAAAATAGTACATCGAAGCGGCATAAGCCCCAATCAGCAAAACGATAAATACAGCTATGATCTTGAAAAAACGCATCGTACAAATGTATAGAAAATAACAAAAGTGACCAATATGATGATCACTCTGTTTAAAAAATTATTTTGATGGAAAAATAACGGATAATGGTAATTGACTCAAAAAATTTATTGACAGAATATCAGTTTTAATCAATTTATTCTCTATACCTCTTTATCCGATATGAGTTCCATGTTCTATCACTGCTCCTTTTTTCACCACAATGATGCCATCCTGAACGGAATATGTACCATAATCTCCGTCGTTAAGGTGTTTGCCACCTATAATGCGGACATTGTCACCGATGTGACAGTTTTTATCCAAAATTGCTTTTTCGATATAACAATATTTTCCGATTCCCATATTAGGACGGCCTTTACGGTCATTATCAACAATTTCTGCGGTACCCTGGTAAAAATCCGATCCCATTACATAGGCGTTGACTATCGTACTTCCTTTGTCAATCCGGGTTCTGTTTCCAATCACAGAATTTTCAATTTTATCCGCCATAATGATACAACCATCACCAAACACTGCTTTGCTTACATAAGAACCATTTATTTTGGAAGGAGGAAGCATTCTCGCCCTGGTATAGATCGGGGAAGATGAAAAGAGGTTGAACTGCGGAAAATCCTGGCAGAGGTCAAGATTAGCCTCATAAAATGACTCGATGGTTCCGATATCCGTCCAGTATCCTTCATATTGATAGCTGAGTGTGGTATATTTCCCGATGGAATTTGGGATAATATCTTTTCCGAAATCATCTCCGGCCCCTTCATCAAACATTTTTTTGAGAATACTTTTGGTAAAAATGTAAATTCCCATGGAGGCCAGATATTCTTTACCTGAATTTTTATTTTCTTCCGACACCTCGGATTTTAAGCCATCCAGCATATCGTACCCCGGCTTTTCCACGAAAGACGTAATATTTCCTTCATCATCAGAGCTTAAGATTCCGAAACCGGTCGCATCTTTGGCATTTACGGGAATAGTGGCAATGGTCACATCACCGCCTTTTTCGATATGAAAATCCAGCATTTCCTTAAAGTCCATCTGGTAAAGCTGATCTCCTGACAGAATTAAGATGTAATCATAATCATACTTTTCCAGATGTTTCATCGACTGCCGTACCGCATCCGCAGTTCCCTGGTACCAGCTCTCATTTTCTACATTCTGCTCGGCTGCCAGAATATCGACAAAGCCTTTGCTGAAAATATCAAAGTGATACGAGTTTTTGATGTGTGAATTTAAAGAAGCTGAATTAAATTGTGTCAAAACAAGAATCTTATTCATTCCTGAATTTAAACAATTGGAAATCGGAATATCTACCAATCTGTATTTCCCTGCGATCGGCACGGCAGGTTTTGACCTTGTATAGGTAAGCGGGAACAGTCTGGTTCCTCTACCGCCTCCTAAAACAATGGATATAACATTGCGATTCATAAATTACTTTGCGTTTAATCGAATTAATACTTTTTATTATTTTTTATATACAGTTATATATTTTTCAGCAGACTTTTCCCACGCAAAATCGAAATTCATATTGGCATGAATAAGATTCTCCATCACCTCTTTCTGATTGTAGATCATTAATGCCCTGCTCATGGCATGAATGACATCATCTACGCCGGCATACGTAAAATTAATTCCCGCTCCACCGGTTGAAATATCCACCACCGTATCTCTCAGACCTCCCGTATAGCGGACAATAGGTACCGTACCGTATCTCATGGAATACATCTGATTAAGTCCGCAGGGTTCTACCCTTGATGGCATCAGCAAAAAATCCGCCGAAGCGTATATTTTATGGGAAAGATATTCTTTATATCCCACATCAAGTCCGAAGTTGGTGTAGGTATAGTCATATTCTTTCAGCTTGTTTTCAATGTACGTATTTCCGGATCCTAAAACCATAACATTGAGAGCTCCGTAGCTCTGCTTAATGCTTCTCCACACGATATCAGGCATCAGATCAGCCCCCTTTTCCGTGGCAAATCTGCCGATAAACGCAAATAATGGCAGTTCAGGCTTCAGTCCGTATTCTTTACACAGCTTATCTTTATTTTTCTTTTTCTGCTCGACTGCATTTTTAATATTAAAATTAAAATCAAGCATCGGATCGGTTTCAGGGTTCCAGACTTCGGTATCGATACCGTTGATGATTCCGTAGGCTTTACCAAACTCATCTCTGACCAGGCTTTCAAGGCCTCTGAAGCTTATATAAAGCTCTTCAAGATATCCCTGGGAAACAGTTGTAAAAGCATTGGCACATTTGATCATGCTTGCCAGAGGATTGATCAACCCGTTCCAGTCCAGCAATCCCCATTTGTACGGGTCGAATGAAGGAAGATACCTTGCCATGTCCCAGCTCATCATTCCCTGGTATTCGCCGTTATGAATGGTTCCGACCGTTTTCACACCTTTCAGGAAAGCAAATTCGGGGCAGTATTCAATCATAAAAGGAACCAGACCTGTATGATAATCATGGCAATGCAGAACATCAGGCCGGATTTCCATCGCACTCAGCCAGTGAAGAACACCATGCTGAAAGGCAATAAACTGGAAATTCTCATCCTGGTAGCCGTAAGGACTATCCCTGTCCAGAAGCCCGGGAATTTTCACCATATACAATTCAAAACCTAAAACATTCGTTTTTTCCTTTAAAACCTGCACCTGCAGCATATTTCCTCCCTGGTGTATAAAACCATCAAAAACTATGTCAAACTCATGATCATAGATAAAAGATTTATTATACCATGGCATAACAACCTTCGCATCAATATCTTTAATTTTATTCTGATACTTCGGCAAAGCGCCTACTACATCGGCAAGACCTCCTACTTTTGCCACCGGATAACATTCGGTACTGAGATGGTAAATTATCATATTCTGTTTTATCTTTTATGATGTTTGATTCTGTTATGTTTAAATTTTATATCTTTTCTTTTCAAAACAATTCCTGATAAAGGCGGCAGATTAATACTTATAGATTTCTGATGATCCATATAATTCTCATATTGCTCATCAAAGATATCAGCCTTTACACCACTTCCTGCATATTGCTTGTCATCCGAATTAAAAATAACTTCCCAGTGACTGCCTGCACTTACCCCAATTTTATAATCGATCACACGCGGTGTGAGGTTCAGGATGACCATACAGACATCATCTTTCCGCTGTCCTTTTCTCAGGTAAATATATACCGAATTTTCAAGGTCGTCAGCCTGCACCCATTCAAATCCATAATAATTAAACTGGTTTTCGTAGAGTGCCGTTTCCGTTCTGTAGAGGTGGTTGAGTTTTTTAACCAAATCTTGTAATCCTCTGTGAACAGGATACATCAGCAAATGCCAGTCCAGACTTTTCTTAAAGTTCCACTCACTCGTCTGTCCGAATTCATCGCCCATGAATAAGAGCTTGGCACCGGGATGCGTAAACATGTATACATACAATGCCCTGAGATTGGCAAACTTCTGCCATTCGTCACCGAACATTTTATAAATAAGGCTTGATTTTCCATGCACCACTTCATCGTGAGACAGGGGCATCATATAATTTTCGTTGTACATGTACATTGATGCGAAAGTGAGCTTGTGATGATGGAATTTCCTGTCAATAGGATCTGATTTAAAGTAGTCTAGGGTATCATGCATCCACCCCATCATCCATTTCATTCCGAAGCCGACACCTCCGTCGTGCACAGGTTTTGTAAGCATCGGAAAATCTGAGCTTTCTTCAGCGATCGTCATGATATGATCACCAAACTCTTTATAAACAGCCGTATTGAACTCCTGTAAAAAGGTCTTAGCTTCAAGATTTACATTTCCGCCGTAAATATTGGGTTCCCATTCACCTTCATTCCTTGAATAATCGAGATGAAGCATGGAGGTCACCGCATCTACCCGTAAACCGTCGGCGTGGTAGCGCTCCAGCCAGAACATCGCATTGGAAATCAAAAAAGATTTCACTTCATTTCGGCCATAATTGAAAATATACGATTTCCAGTCCGGATGGAATCCTTTTCTCGGATCCTCATGTTCGTAAAGATAAGATCCGTCGAATCGATGCAGGCCATTGGCATCACCCGGAAAATGAGAAGGTACCCAGTCTAGGATCACACCGATGTCATTCTTATGAAGTTCATCAATGAGAAACATCAGGTCCTGCGGTGAACCGAAACGGGAAGTTGCCGCGAAGAATCCCGTAATCTGATAGCCCCAGCTGGGGTCGTAAGGATATTCCATAACAGGCATGAATTCCACGTGGGTGAATTCCATTTCTTTAATGTAAGGAACCAGCTTTTCTGCCACATCGCGGTAACCCAAAAACTTTTCGGGATCTTTATCACTTCGGATCCAGGAACCGAGATGAAGCTCATAAACGGAAATGGGCGACTTGAGGCTGTTTTTCTTCCAGCGGTTCTCGAGCCAGTCTTTATCATTCCACTCATACCATGTTGTGGAAACCAGTGACGCCGCCTGAATGTTCTGTTCCCAGCTCAGCGCATAGGGATCGCTTTTCTCCAACACTTCTCCTCTCGCCGTTTCTATCGCATATTTATACAATGTTCCCCACGTGAGGCCTGCAATGAAGCCTTCCCAGATTCCTGATCCGTCCCATCTAGGGAACAGAATATGGTCTTGGGGGTTCCAGCTGTTGAAATTACCGATCACCGAAACCTTTTTTGCGCTGGGCGCCCATACCGAGAAGTATACACCCTGCACGCCGTCTTTTTCCACGGAATGTGCCCCGAACCTGTCGTACAGCTTATAATGTTTACCTTCCTTAAAAAGATAAATATCATGATCCGTAAAAAGACTGTATGTTTTAACCGAATTCATCACGGTTTTGATTTAAGTTTTAATATTTCTCTGAAACTACTGAAAAAATCAGAAAGAATTGTTAATAAATAATGAAGTAAATATTATGTTAAATACATATGATCACTTGCTTCTTATCAAATATAGCCTTTTTTCAGGAGTGATTCCTTTCATTTTAAAAATAATTTGCCATAAAAAGATTTTATTCTAAATTTATCCTTAAGAATTATAAAAAACGCCTGGATGAGATTTAAACTCCATACTGAGGAAAATGATGAAAGAAATATATACATCACGGGAAATTTCAACAGCTGGAATCCGCGGGATCAACGCTATCAGCTGGCCAAAGCCGGAGACCGGAATTATCATATCGAAATAAAAGATGAGCTTTTACCCGAAACCATAGAATACAAATTTACAAAAGGCGGCTGGGAAAATGTGGAGCTCGACACTTACGGCAATATTACGCCGAACAGAAAAGTAAAGAAATCAGAAGGAAAAACGTCTGACCTGGTCCAAAAATGGAGACTGAACTGGGGACCTTTTAAAAAAGAATTTTTTCCCATCCCGGAAGTTATTTCAGAAGAATTTTATATCCCGCAACTGGAACGCTACCGTAAAATCTGGGCATTGCTTCCCTACGATTATTACGTTTCAGAAAAAAGATATCCTGTGCTTTACCTTCAGGACGCACAAAACCTTTTCAACGAAGGCAGTGATTACGGGAACTGGGAAATAGACAAGAAACTTTCCGTACTCTCCGAATATGGCCGCGGGGAAGTCATTGTTATCGCCATCGAACACGGAAGCGAAGACCGGATCAAAGAGTATATTTTTGATAATGACCATGTTGCCAATGGCTCGGAGGGAAAAAAATACATCCGCTTCATCACCGATACCCTGAAACCTTTTGTCGACGAACATTACAGGACCAAAAAAGACCGTGAGAATACAGGGATCGGCGGGAGCTCCCTTGGTGCATTGATCAGTATCTACAGTGGCTTCCTGTATCCGGAAGTATATTCCAAGCTGCTTATTTTTTCACCTTCGCTGTGGGTAGAACCCGATAATAATTTTCCCATAATGAATTTCAGGGTTCCTTATCACATGAAGATCTATCTTTATGGCGGCGGGAAGGAAGGATCCAAAATGGTTAAAAGAATTCATATTTTCGAACAATATTTAAAACGCTGGGAAAAGAAAAATCTTTTCGACTTTGAATTCCGCACCAGCATCAACCCCGAAGGTACCCATAATGAATTTTACTGGTCGCAGGAATTTCCCAGAGCTATCGAATGGCTTTTCTACAACAATACACAAAACCCGGTAGAAGTACATCCTCAGCAAAACAGCATTAAAAATTAAGCAATGAAATTAGTCAATAAAAAAATTAAAAACTATACTCAGATTTTCCATCTTTTTACCGAAGAAGAGTGGATGAAAACATCCGGAAACTTCAATAAAAATGTTGCCATATTTTTCAGCGGTAAAAAGTACGAAGTTTTCGTCAACGTTCAGGAAGAAGGCATTGCTTTTTTCATAGGTTTAGGCAGATCAGAAGCAGCTCTGTTTGAAATCCAGCAGGTCGCATTGAAATTTTCACAGATCTACAGAGAGAAGATAGAAGCAGTCCCTACTTTGGTGGTAGGTGATTTTATGAATGAAAAACAATTTGAAGAGTTTGTGAAAGGCCTTTTAACCGGTTCTTACCACTACCCTTTTGAAAAAACACATGCATTCTGGAACATAAAATCTGAGCTTCACTTTGAGAATTTAAGCCAGAAGAAACTGGATCAGATCATGAAGAAGGCAGAAGCCATAAGCAACGGACAAATTGCCTGTCAGGAATGGCTGAATAAACCGGCAAATCTTAAAAAACCTGATCTATTTAGCGGCTATCTGAAAAATTTAGCAAAAAAATACAACCTGAAATATACGGTGTTCAACAGAAAAAAATGCGAGGAACTGGGATTGGGCGCTTATCTTTCGGTAAACCAGGGAAGTGCTTACGACGCCGCTTTTACCATCCTTGAATATAAAACCACCGCTAAAAATGCAAAAACCTTTGGTCTTGTCGGAAAATGCGTACTATTTGATACCGGCGGAATTTCTTTAAAGAATCCCGACAATATGCATTATATGAAATCGGATATGGGTGGAGCAACCGCCGTTTTGGGAACCTTGATCTATGCTGCAGAAATGCAGCTTCCGGTTAATATTATTGCCATTCTGCCCATTACCGATAATGCCATTTCTGAAAATGCATTCCTACCAAGCGACGTCATCACGGCTTACAACGGAAAAACAATCGAAGTCCTCAATACCGATGCTGAAGGAAGAATGATCCTGGCAGACGGACTTTCTTACCTTTCCCGTAACTATAAAACAGATGTTCTCATCGATATTGCCACCCTTACCGGCAGCTCTGTCAGAATGTTTGGTGATACCTGCGGGGCTCTGTTTTCCAACAGTGACGAACTAAAAGATAAACTCATCAAAACAGGCGACAAGGTAAACCAGAGACTCTGGAACCTGCCGCTATGGGACGTCTGGAAGGATGATATCAGGTCTGATGTAGCAGACGTAAAAAATATCTCGATGAAACCTATCGGAGATTGTATTGTGGCTGCAAAATTTTTAGAATATTTTATTGAAGGCCATTCAAAATGGGCGCACCTCGATATCGCAGGAGTAGCTTTCGGCAGTGTAGGTTATGCCAAGGAAAAAGCAGCTACCGGATTTGGAGTACAGCTGTTGACCGATTTAATCGAAAATTATCATTAAAAATTAGTTTATTACAAAAATTCTCTGTATAATTGAATCATAATTTCCAAAATCATATTTTATTCATTAATTTAATATTAAATAAATAATAAAAAACCGCTTTTATTTTTGAAATTTCATTAAAAACTAAAAAACATTATATGAAGAAGAAAACAATAGTATGTATTTCGTGCTATTACAAGGGATATGATTTCATGGATGAAATGAAACGTCTCGGTAATAAGGTCATTTTGATCACTTCAGAAAACCTGAAAGAAAAAAACTGGCCGTGGCATGCTATTGACGAAACCTTCTACATGCCCGAACTGAAACCTTCAGTATGGAATCTGGACCATCTTGTCCAGGGATTTTCTTACCTTATGCTGACCAGGAAAATCGATGCGGTGGTCGCACTTGATGACTACGATGTGGAGAAAGCAGCACTGGTACGGGAAACCTTTCGTATTCCGGGAATGGGACAGACGACGCACCGGTATTTCAGAGACAAGCTTGCCATGCGCCAGAAAGCGAAGGATTCGGATATCAGAGTTCCCGAATTTACGGCGGTTTTTAATAATGATGAGGTTAATGCTTTTGCTGATCGGATTCCGGCACCATGGGTTTTGAAACCGCGTTCAGAAGCCTCGGCCTCAGGAATCAAAAAGCTGAATTCCAAAGAAGAACTTTGGGAAGCCCTTGATAACCTGGGTGAAGAACGTCATTTATTTTTACTGGAAAGCTTTAAACCTGGCGACGTCTATCACGTTGACAGTCTTACATTTAACAAAGAAATTATTTTTACCGCCGTCTCAAAATACCTGGCGCCTCCTATGCAGGTTTCCCACGAAGGAGGTGTGTTCAGAACGAAAACATTGGGCCGGTATTCCGAAGAATTTGTGGCTCTGGAAAAGGCCAATGCAAAACTTCTATCCAGTTTCGGACTGATGAACGGCGCAACGCACACCGAGTTTATAAAATGTAAAGAAGACGGGAAATATTACTTTCTGGAGACCTCTTCAAGAGTAGGCGGCGCCCACATTCCAGATCTTGTGGAAGCTTCCAGCCATATTAATATCTGGAGAGAATGGGCAAAAATTGAAGATGCTTTACTCCGGGGAAAAGATTATAGGATTTCCAAACCTACAGGATATTACGCAGGATTGATCATTGCGCTGATTAAAGAAGAAAAAGCAGATTATACGAAGTTTGAAAGCCCGGAAACGGTGAAATTTTTACCAATCGATCATCACATCGGGATTGTATATAAATCCAATGATCCGGTTGTAATTCAGGAAAGACTTGATTATGCCGCAGAACTCATTCACGCTGATATGCTGAATATTCTACCTCCCAAGAGCAAGCCGACAGGTTAGCATCTAGCATCTAGCATCTAGCATCTAGCAAATTTATTCATAAACTATTATCATTCATCATCTTTCAATCATCATATAAAAATGCCACATATAGAACACACCGATTATTACTCGTCTATTTTGGGAACAAGCATAAATGTTGAAGTGACGGGACATTACGGATATCCGATCATTATGTTTCCTACTTCCCAGGGGCTTTATACCCAAAACCATGATTTTCACCTTAATGATAGTATTAACTGGTTTGTGGAAAAGGGTAAAGTCAAGCTTTATAATATCCAGACGATCGACAGCTGGAGTTTTTATGATGAAAAGATCCCTCCTCAGCAGCGAATTAAAAACTACGAGCAGTACGTTCAGTTTCTTATTCAGGAATTTGTACCTTATATCCAGAAACTCCATAAAACACACCGTGTTGCAGTCGCCGGTGCAAGTTTCGGGGGATACCACGCGGCTAATTTTGCCTTCCGGTTCCCGGATGTTGTCTCTCACTTATTTTGTCTTTCCGGAGCTTTCAGCATCAGGAATTTTATGGACGGATATTCTGATGACCTTGTGTATTTCAATTGCCCAAGAGAGTTTGTAAGAAATGACGAAGCCTGGAAGTACAAACACATGCACATTGTTTTAAGCACTTCCGACCAGGATATCTGCAGGGATAAAAATATTGAAATGGCAGAAATCTTACGCTTAAAAGGAATTGATTTCTGGTATGACGAAAGAAAATGGATCAGTCATGACTGGCCGCTCTGGAGGATGGTCTTCCCAATGTTCATCGGAGCATTTTTCTCTTAAAACCTGTTTAACTCACCAGATTCAACCACAAAAGTTCAAAAAAAGACATCTATCAGGGATATTTGAGATCATTAAAAGTTTTCAAAGGGAAAAAATCAAAGATTTTAATTTTTTTATTTTAAATGTAAATAAGAGTTATTCAAATAAAAATTAATACAATACAAAAAAATACATTATGGTTAAAAAAGTAGGAATACTATTCGGAATGGAAGACACTTTTCCCTGGGCTTTCATCGATAAAGTAAATGAAATCGGACAAGGTAAAATCGTGGCAGAACCCGTAACGATAGACAAGCTCGAACAGGGAACCGATTATGGCTATGCCGTGATCATCGACAGAATTTCACAGGATGTTCCTTTTTACCGCGCTTATCTTAAAAATGCGGCACTAAACGGAACTTATGTCATCAACAATCCTTTTTGGTGGAGCGCCGACGAAAAGTTTTTCAATAATGCTTTAATGACAAAACTCGGAATTCCCCTTCCTAAAACCGTTCTCCTTCCCTCCTTCGAAAGACCGGAAAATACAGCGGAAACTTCCTTCAGAAACCTTAAATTCCCTCATGACTGGGATTATATTTTTAATTATATCGGATTTCCTGCCTATATGAAACCGCACGACGGCGGCGGATGGAGAAATGTATACCGGGTAGAAAATCCAGAGGATCTCTGGGAAAAACATGCGGAAACCGGCCAGCTGGTCATGATGGTTCAGGAAGAAATTATTTTCGACGATTATTACAGGGTATATTGTTTAGGTAGAAAATATGTCCACATCATGCCTTACGAACCCCGAAATGCTCCGCATCTGAGATATGAAACCACTCATAAAACAGAGGGAAAAGAACTGGAGAAACTACTGAAAACCATCCATGATTACACCATCAAAATGAACGAAGCTTTAGGCTACGATTTTAATACGGTGGAATTTGCAGTCCGCGACGGAATTCCTTATGCGATTGATTTCTGCAATCCGGCGCCGGATGCCGACAGAAATTCGGTAGGAGAAGAAAACTTCGCCTGGATCGTTGAGCATGCCGCTAAGTTAGCCGTAGAAAAAGCCAATGAATACACCCCTGGAAAAACCAATATCGCATGGGGGAATTTCGTAAAAGATTCCATTAAATAAAAAAACATAAAACACGAAAAAAAATGCATCAGTTTACTATTGGCATCGAAGAAGAATATCAGATTATTGATGTTGAGAGCAGAGATCTGATCTCTCATGTTTCGAAAATTATCGAAGGCGGAAAAGCTGTTTTAAGTGAAAATTTAAAGCACGAAATGCATGAATCCATGATTGAAATGGAAACCGGAATCTGCCAGAACATTCAGGAAGCCAGGGCAGAATTAACCAATCTCAGAAGGCATCTTATTAAAACCGCGCACGAACAGGGACTTCGCGTCTCGGGTGGCGGAACCCACCCTTTTTCCAACTGGGAGCACAATACCATTACCGATGGCGAACGTTATCATAAAATCGTAGACGATATGGGTGATGTAGCCCGCGGCAACCTGATTTTCGGGCTACACGTTCACATCGGGATCCCAAACCGCGAAGAAGGCGTCAGAATCCAGAATGTGATGAGGTATTTTCTTCCTCACGTCTATGCTTTGTCTACCAACTCTCCTTTCTGGATCGGCAGAAATACCGGATTTAAATCGTACCGACAGGAAATTTTCGTAAAATTCCCAAGAACCGGAATTCCCAGTTTTTTTAATTCTCTTGCCGAATTCGACAGCTACGTCGATCTTCTCGTAAAAACGGGAACGATCGACAATGCTAAAAAAATCTGGTGGGATCTGCGCGTTCACCCGTTCTATCCTACCATTGAATTCAGGATTTGTGATATGCCTTTAAGAATCGATGAGACGGTTTGCCTTGCTGCTATCATGCAGTCACTGGTCGCAAAAATTTACAAGCTTCATCAGCAGAATCTAAGTTTCAGAAGCTACCGAAGATTATTGCTCAACGAAAATAAATGGCGAGCCTCAAAAAGCGGGATTGAAGCCCATCTTATTGATTTTGGAAAAGAAGAATCTGTCCCGTATCCTGATCTTTTGAAGGAGCTTCTCGAATTCATTGATGATGTAGTGGACGATTTAGGCTGCCGAAATGAGGTAGAATATGCCTGGAAAATCCTGGAACACGGCACAGGTGCCGACCGACAGCTTAAAATTTTCAATGAAACCGGTGATCTCGCAAAAGTAGTCGATTATATGATCTCTGAAACGGAATACGGCATTACCCATGGTAAACCGCTGCCCAATCTGTAATATATTTGTATAAATAAGAAGTAGCATGAAAGATATCCGAATCGCTCTGCTGGATATGAACAACAACCAGATCAATCAGGGATTTAAAAATATAAAAGAAATCACCGAAGACTTTAAACAGCTTTGCCTTGAAGAAA
>JBMDXW010000405.1:0-6147 GCA_048594965.1 Chryseobacterium sp. | reverse complement strand
TCTCAGTTGGAGGTCTCCGAAGAACTCGAAGTCATTGAGCTTCACCAGGGCTTTCGCAAAGCCTGAAAGCTCATTTTTCACCGACCGGTTCCTGTAATATTCATGTTCGTCGATCTGCGGAAGGAAAACGCCGGTGACATTACCGAAATGCCTTCCGTAGTACTGGTTGGCCACCGCACCGAAGTTAAGATCCACAATTCCCAGTTTTCCGTAGAGGGTTGATACCACCCCATAAAAATCATTATTCAGCCATTTCTTTCTGATAAAATCTGAATATTCTTCACCATTAAAATCCGGCAAATTATATCTTGCAAATGGATCACCCTGTTTATAATTTTCGTAATATCCTTTTCCTTTTGTATAGTGAAAGGTAGTTTCAAGATTCCATTTATCATTAAATTTTTGCTGCCAAAGCAACTGATAATGATTCTGACGATAGTTGTCTGTTTCATTATCATAAAATCCTACAATATTTTCCCAATTGGCATCGTATATCGCCCCGGAATAATTGAATTTGGGATCAGTTTCCCAGGTTTTTCGGTCGATTCCGTTCCACGCCTGGTAGGTTTTCTCTTTACCACCGAAAGCCATCAGACGGATTCTGGTATTTCCTTCTTCGTACAAAGCGGTAAAGTTGTAAGAATTTAGCTTTGAAAATGCCCTGTCGATATATCCATCAGAATTGATATGCGTATATCTTCCCATCACCGAAAGGCGGTTTCCCCAGAATTTTCCGGATCCTACTTCTGCGGAATATTTATAGGTATTAAATGATCCGTAGCTGTCGTCCGTTTTTACGTAGAACTTATCCTCAGGATCTTTTGAAAGCACGTTGATGCTCGCGCCAAAAGCCGCCGAACCGTTATTGGAAGTTCCCACCCCGCGCTGAATAACAATTTGTGACGCCGAGCTTGTAAGATCCGGAACATTAACGAAGAAAGTGCCCTGGCTTTCAGAATCGTTATACGGCACGCCGTTCATCATCACATTGATTCCGCTTCCGGAGACCCCACGGATCCTGAACCCGGTATAGCCTACGCCGTTTCCGGCATCGGAAGTTGAAATGATGGAGGTCTGGTTTTTAAGAAGAATAGGCAGATCCTGCCCCAGGTTTTTACTGTCTAAATCTCTCTGAACGTTGATGATCTCTTTCGCAACAGGAAGTCTTTTCGTAAAGTTAACGGCCTCAATTTCCTTTATCTGTAAGGAATCGGTATTCTGTTGTGCCTGGATAAAGGCCACTGAGCCTATGGTAAGCCCTAAAAAAAATAATCCTTTCATTCTATAAATTTTAACATTTAATGAATAAAAGGGGCGGATTATCTTATAAATGATCAATGATAAAAGATGATTGATTTTGCGTTCTTATGACAAATTATTTATCAATTATCATTTATCAATTATTTACATGTTTCCCTAAACGGCATTACCCGTTCCAGGTTCATTGGGTATAATCTCAGCTTGTCAAAGCACCCCTTTATATCTGCTGCAAAAGTACAAAAATATTACAACAGATCACCACCCGTGCGCATCAATTTATTTTATTTCCGGAGTGACCCCATTTTTTTTGATGGCTGTATTTAATAAGTCCTGTTTTTTGAGTCGATGTAATAATAATTTTTGCCGTCTTTGGAAACATCGAACATTTTTCCGAGTTTCCAGCTGAAATTGCGTTTGATGTCGTCATACTCAAAAGGTATAATTACTCTGTTGTGCACATCAATAACCCCGAACCTATTATCTTTGGACGCAACGATCATGGGATTGGCGACATCATCGCCTTCGAGGATAAACAGGTAATCGTACTGAGGATAAATCTGGAACTGCTTATAATCGGCAGGATCCTTAAAGGTGGCTTTTTCGATGATTCCGTAGAAACCGTTTAAAACATAAGCCTGGTAAAGCTGTTGCGTATATTCCTTATGAACGCATTTCCCCAGGTCTTCCTGTTTGAAACGATAAACTTTTTTCCCTTTGTGATCCACCCTGTAAGAAATTTCGTTCTTTTCCACCGTGGCATATTCTGCCGTTCCGAATTTGCGGAGCTTTTCATCCGGGGAATTCAGCAGGTTGCAGTCTTCGTAAAAGAAAACTGCAATATGATATTCGGGAGGGATGACGAACTTCCCTTTCTGGTCGGTATACCCGAAATTGCCGTCTTTCTTTTTCGGAATCAGAAGGGGCAGCTCTTCATTTACGACAGGCAGCGCAATTTCTTTAGCTGCAACCGCTTTCTTTTTTACCGGTGTTTTCTTCGGCGCTGCTTTCTGCGAAAAGACGGTTACCGAAATAAAAATAGCGATGATCTGAATTATATTTTTCATTCCCATATTGCCTGCAAAAATACGTTGAAAAATAGAAAATATAAAATTCATATTTATAAACAATCTAAATAATATAGCCCCTACAAAATATTAAAAATTCGTACTTTTGGGAACATTTACAATTGTTTGATAATTTTAAAACGTTTTTGAGATATGACATTTGATATCGATATGATCAAAAAAGTGTACGAGCGTTACCCTGAGCGGATTGCAGCTGCAAGACAGATCGTGGGAAAACCTCTTACATTATCAGAAAAAATATTATACACTCACCTTTGGGAAGGCAATGCCACACAGGCTTATGAAAGAGGAAATTCTTATGTAGACTTCGCACCGGACAGAGTAGCCATGCAGGATGCCACGGCACAGATGGCGCTTCTGCAGTTTATGCAGGCCGGAAAATCCAAAGTTGCGGTTCCTTCAACGGCGCATGCGGATCACCTGATCCAGGCAAAGGTAGGGGCTGATAAAGATTTACAGGAAGGTATCAATAAAAACTCGGAGGTATTCAACTTTTTGAGTTCTGTTTGTGACAAATACGGAATCGGTTTCTGGAAGCCGGGAGCCGGGATCATCCACCAGGTTGTGCTTGAAAACTATGCATTCCCGGGCGGTATGATGATCGGAACTGACTCTCACACGGTAAATGCAGGCGGATTGGGAATGGTGGCTATCGGTGTAGGAGGTGCCGATGCAGTAGACGTAATGGCAGGTATGGCTTGGGAGCTTAAAATGCCTAAGCTGATCGGGGTAAAACTTACCGGTAAAATGTCAGGATGGACTTCTGCAAAAGACGTTATCCTTAAAGTAGCAGGGATCCTCACCGTAAAAGGAGGTACAGGATGCATCGTAGAATATTTCGGTGAAGGAGCAGAATCTCTTTCCGCAACAGGAAAAGGAACCATCTGTAACATGGGTGCTGAGATCGGTGCTACGACTTCCACTTTCGGATATGATGATTCCATGAGAAGATATCTTGCTTCTACCGGAAGACAGGATGTGGTGGATGCTGCTGACCAGATTGCGGAACACTTAACAGGTGATGCTGAAGTATATGCAAACCCTGAACAATATTTCGACCAATTAATAGAAATCAACCTTTCTGAGCTTACGCCTCACTTAAACGGACCTTTCACTCCGGATTTGGCAACTCCTGTTTCTGAATTCAGAGCGAAGGCAGAAGCCAACGGATGGCCACTTGAAGTTGAATGGGCATTGATCGGATCTTGTACCAACTCTTCTTATGAAGATTTATCAAGAGCGGCTTCTATCGTGGAAGACGCTGTGGCAAAAGGCGTTAAACCTAAAGCCATCTTAGGGATCAACCCTGGATCGGAACAGGTAAAATATACTGCTGAGAGAGACGGATTCTTAGATTCTTTCAGAAAATTCGAAAACGCAAGAATCTTTACCAACGCTTGCGGACCATGTATCGGGCAGTGGGACAGAGAAGGCGCTGAAAAAGGAGAGAAAAACTCCATCATCCACTCTTTCAACAGAAACTTTGCGAAAAGAGCGGATGGTAATCCAAATACGCACGCTTTCGTAGCTTCTCCTGAAATGGTAGCTGCGGTAGCCATCTCCGGAAGACTAGACTTTAACCCGATTACCGATACGTTAACCAACGAAGCAGGTGAGCAGATCAGATTAGACGAGCCGAAAGGTTCTGAATTGCCATCAAAAGGGTTTGCTGTAGAAGACAACGGATACCAGGCTCCATCTGAAGACGGATCTCATGTTACGGTAAACGTAAGTCCTACTTCAGACCGACTTCAGTTATTGGAAGAGTTCCCGGCTTGGGACGGAAGAAATATTTCAGGTGCGAAAGTCTTGATCAAAGCATTCGGAAAATGTACGACCGACCACATCTCTATGGCGGGACCATGGTTGAAATACAGAGGTCACCTGGACAACATTTCCAACAACATGCTGATCGGTGCCGTAAACGCTTACAACATGGAAACCAATAAGGTGAAAAACCAGCTTACCGGTGAATATGGTGAAGTGCCTGCGGTACAGAGAGCTTACAAAGCTGCCGGAGTTCCGTCGATCGTGGTAGGAGACCAGAACTACGGTGAAGGATCTTCAAGAGAGCACGCGGCAATGGAACCGAGACACCTTGGCGTAAAAGCCGTATTGGTAAAATCATTCGCAAGAATCCACGAAACCAACCTTAAGAAACAAGGAATGCTGGGATTAACATTTGCCAATGAAGCCGATTACGATAAAGTACAGGAAGACGACACGGTAAACTTCCTGGATCTTGAGCAGTTTGCTCCGGGAAAACAACTTACTTTAGAGTTTGTGCATGCCGATGGAACCAAAGACATCGTGATGGCCAACCATACCTACAACGATCAGCAGATCGAATGGTTTAAGGCGGGTTCTGCATTAAACCTTATTAAGCAACAAGAGAAAAATTAATTGTTAGATTTAATTAATCATAGAAAAAGAGGCTGTCCTAAAAGTTTGGGCAGTCTCTTTTTTTTGCCTGAAAAATTGAACAAGTAATTTTTTGCTCCGGAGGAGCAATATCTGTGTAGTAAAAAAAATAGAATGTCGCACGCACGCCAGAGGTGTGCTATAATAAGATAGAACTCCTATGGAGTTCTTGTATTATAAAAAACTGATCAAGTTCTACACAGCTATTGCTCCTATGGAGCAAGCCCTACACCGTGCTATAAAAATCACTAATTAAATCAGATAAAGTCTCAGCGATTACAAAAAGACCTATCCGGACTTTTAGGACAGCTTCCTTTATTTGAGTCTCTTCAGGAAATTCATCCTGTAGTTCTCCCCGATCGGTATTTCATGGTCCGGGTCGATCGTGATCTTTTTCGTACCAACGGTTTTGATATGCCGGAGGTTGACGATAAAAGACTTATGGATCCTCACAAAAGAACTTTCCGGAAGCTGCTGCTCCATCGATTTTAAAGTATCTAAGACAATAAATTCTTTGTCGGCGGTCTTTATATTCACATAATCCCTGATGCTTTCAATATACAGGATCTCTTCAAGGCTGATGCGGTGCTGCTTTCCGGAAGCCTTTACAAAAAAATGGCTCTGCTCCTGGCTGGCCAGTGAAAAACGCTCCTTCGCCTTTTCGGCACTTTTGGAAAAACGGGCAAGGGAGATCGGTTTCAGAAGATAGTCTACAATATGATGCTCATAGCCTTCGAGGGCATATTCGGAATAAGCGGTTGTTAAGATATACTTCATCCGGTTGCCGAGGATCTTCATAAAATTGATCCCCGTGAGCTCCGGCATCTGGATATCCAGAAATACAAGATCACATTCATGATTCTGAATATATTCCAAGGCTTCAATGGGATTTTCAGAGGAGAAAACCAGTTCAAGAAAAGGAATTTCCTGAATATAATTTCCCAGCAGAGAAATGGCCAGTGGCTCATCATCCACAATAATGCATTTAATGGTTTTCATCTCTTAAATCAATTTTCAAATCTACCACAAATTCCTTTTCCAGGTCTTTAATATCCAGGGTATATCTTTGAGGATATAAAATCTCAAGCCTTTTCCTTACATTATCGATACCGATTCCGGATACCGGATCTTTCATCTTTTCTTTTTTATAGTTTAAAAGATAAAAGTGCATGATCTTATTCTCATCGGAGATGTGCATGGTAAAACCTTTGTCCCTGAAGTCACCGTGCTTAAAAGCATTTTCAACAAACGGAACCAGAATCATCGGTGAAATGCTGAGATTCAGATGAAGGATTTTCTTTTCAAACACCAGCAGTTCCGGATTTTTAATCCTGAGTTTTTCCAACGCCATTAGACTTTCGATATAGCCAATCTCTTTTTC
>JBMDXW010000404.1:0-3591 GCA_048594965.1 Chryseobacterium sp. | reverse complement strand
GGCCTGATCATGCAGGAGCTTGAAAGAGGAGATTCTGCCGTACGTTCTGCGGCTTCCGTTCAAAGTTCTCTGGTGATGTTTCCTATCAACGAGTTCGGTTCTGAAGAACAGAAAAGAAAATATTTACCTAAACTGGCCTCCGGAGAAATGATCGGTTCTTTCGGGCTGACGGAGCCTAACCACGGATCAGATCCCGGCTCTATGGAGACCCATTTTAAAGATATGGGAGATCATTATCTTTTAAATGGTGCTAAAATGTGGATCACCAATTCGCCACTCTGTGATATTGCAGTAGTCTGGGCAAAAAATGAAGAAGGTAAAGTACAGGGACTGATCGTTGAAAGAGGAATGGATGGTTTTACTACTCCTGAAACCCATAACAAATGGAGTTTAAGAGCATCAAAAACAGGTGAATTGGTATTCAACGACGTGAAGGTTCCTAAAGACAACCTACTGCCTGGCGTTACCGGTCTGAAAGGCCCATTGTCTTGTTTAAATTCTGCGAGATACGGAATTTCCTGGGGTGTAATCGGTGCGGCAATTGACTGTTATTGTACTGCAGTTCAATACGCTAAAGAAAGGAAACAGTTTGGAAAGCCGATCGGTTCTTATCAGCTACAGCAGAAAAAACTGGCGGAATTTTTAACGGAAATTACCAAAGCGCAGTTGCTTTGCTTACAGTTGGGAAATCTTAAAAATGAACATAAAGCGACGCCGGCGCAGATTTCAATGGCTAAAAGAAATAATGTGAAAATGGCCATCGACATTGCCCGGGAATCCCGTCAGATCTTGGGGGGAATGGGCATTATGGGAGAATTTCCGATGATGAGACATGCCGCCAACCTGGAATCTGTTATCACATACGAAGGAACACATGATGTGCATTTACTGATCACCGGACTGGATATTACCGGGATTAACGCTTTTTAAATAAAGATTTAGATACCAACATAATCCAAAATAGAGGTGGCTGCTTTCAGACAGTCACCTTTTTTTAATTTGAAAAGGTTTTGATTTCTTCAACAAAATTGATGTCAGGGTCCAGAATCTCCTCAATTAAACTTTTGACCGATTTCATAGCCACTGCGATATCTCCTTTTTCAAACTGTAAGGAAACGACCCCTCTTCTGGCTTCGGCAAAACTCCAGATTCCGGTTTCTACCGGCATTCCCCAAAACTCAGGAAGATTTTCCACCACATACTGATAGATGCAAAGTTGCAAAGCCTGCTTCCTGTCGCTGTTATGAAAATAGTCCTCAATTTTATCTTCGTCAATCTTTACGGTCAGGTTTTTAATTTTTGCCGTTTTATAATCAATAATTCTCAATGTTCCGTTCAGGCGGTCTATTCGGTCTATAAATCCGAAGAAGGAGATCTTGTCAGTTTCGTCAAGATAAAAATCAATATTTTCGAAACGTTTTTCGATGTCTATAATTTCTAAAGTATTGCCGTTCTTTACCAGTTCCAGGTCATGGGTTAGAATGGTCTGGATCACTTTTTTGGCAATGGCTTTGTGGATGAAGTTCATTCCTTTATCATAGAATTCCGGCTGGTGTTTCAGCTTTTCGATGGCTGTTTCTATATAGTGATCTATGGCTTTAATTGATTTGTTTAAATCGCTATCTTTTAGTACTTTACCTTTAAGTGCTTCGTATACTTCTTGAAGGGAGTAGTGCACGAGATTTCCATAGTTTTTTACCGATAGCTCCTCTTCTATTTCATCGGTTTCTGAGGTATTTAAAATCTTTGAAAGATAAAAATCGATAGGATTATAAAGGTAGCTTGTGAGGTGTGACGCGGAAACTTTTGATTTCCACTTTTCAAGCCTTTGCCTTACGATTTCCGTTTTCCTGATCTCGATAGGTTCGGTGATAATTGGTTCCGAAGAATTCTCAATAATCCGATGTTCTATCGAATGGGAGCTTTCCATCTCGATCTGGGTAATAAACCTGCTTTTTTCACCGGTATTCACCCCTGAGCTTAAGGCATTGAACAGCAGATGAACATTCTTCGAATCCTGGATCAGCCTATAAAAATGGTAGGCATAGATGCTGTCGTTTTCCAAAAATGTATGAAGATCAAAAAACTTTCGTACATCAAAAGGGATATACGTATTCTGAGAATTCCCCAATGGAAGCTTGCCCTCGTTGACGGACAGCATAATGACATTCTCAAAATTAAGGAGACGGGTTTCCAGGAGCCCCATAATCTGCAGTCCTCTCAAAGGTTCACCCTGAAAATCGATGCTTTCCGAATTAATATGCTGATTGATAAGAATTTCAAGCGTTTCCATTTTGATCTCAAACCGGTAAGGGGAAAGCTGATTCCTGATGATTCTGAAGGCATTCTCGAAATGGGACACATTTTCATATTGAATATCATCAATATCCAGCCATTTCAGTTTATTGCAAAACGCAATCAGATCATCGAGATAGTCGTTCGTAGAACCTGCTTTTTGAAGTAAATTAAAATAGGAAAGATCTGATAAAAGCTCATTCATCAGCTTTCCGGAAATATATACAATATTCCTTTCTTCAATTTTAGCTTTGAAGTTGTTGATAATCAACTCGTCTTCGAGAGATTTCGGAAGCTCTTCGAGAATAGGAAAAACATCCCGGTAGTAATAAGATGACCTGTTTTTTTCCAATTGTTTCTGGAGGTAAAAAAGCTGTTTGACCGCATTTGAAAAAGAAAGGTTTTTCAGTGGAAATCCCATGGTAATATTCAGGTTCTGAACGCCGTACATGACATCCAGACTGGCAGGCAGCAGGTTTTCATCCAGTAAAACAACGGCTGTATTTGAGTAGGTTTTATTCTCTATCTCTTTGAAAATTTCCGGTAAAATTTTAGTTTGGGTAATGTTTCCAGAAACTTCATAAACTTTGATATTTTTAGGCTGGTTAAAATCTTCCTCAATCCAGTTAAAAGCACGGCTGTCATTAAATTCTTTCCATGTTTTATGGTTTCTGAGGAATTTCCCGGCTTCCTGTCTTTCATCGTCAAAATAATAGTGGTCGGCCTGAAAAAAGCACTGGCCTCTATCCCACTGCAGAAGCGCTCTTACCAGCTTCTCTTCCACTGGTGTAAAGGCATTGAATCCACAAAAAACAAATTGTTCATTCGTATTTTTACAGAATTCATCGATTCTGGCTTTTGCTGTTTCATGGATCATCCCGGAAGTTGCCCAGCCCTTTTCGTATAATTTCTTCTTGAGTGCAGGAAGAAAAATATTCATGTTTTTCCAGAAGTTAAGGAATTTTCTCCTCGGAACATCGTCCTCTTCACCGAGATTCTGGGCCCAGTCTTTGATCCTTTCTTCATCAAACATATAATGCAGCACGGCCTGATCATCTTCCGAAAACTTCATCATATCGTCCCAGTCTTTCTGCAAGGTCGGAAACCATTTCAAAAATTCTGAAAAATCATCATTCGGAATGAGATTGAGCGTTTTGTAAACATCAAAAGCAAACAGCCACAGCGAGATACCCTGAATTTCCTGCTGGTCTGCAATCCTGTGAATCAATTCCTCAATCGTGAAAAAATCAGGAAGAAATCCCGAATAACTCCTCTCTTTTAAAATCTCACGGATAA
>JBMDXW010000403.1:0-3986 GCA_048594965.1 Chryseobacterium sp. | reverse complement strand
CGCAAAGGTTGTACTACCGATCCGATCATTATAATTTTGCCAAAAACAATATTCCTGTGGCTTTCTTTTTTGACGGGATCCATGAAGATTATCACAAACCGACGGATGATGTGGAAAAAATTGATTATGATCTGCTGGCGAAAAGAACCCAGCTTATTTTTGCAACTGCCTGGGAACTGGCCAACAGACCCGATAGAATTGTGGTGGATAAAAAATAATTTAAATAAATAAAAAACATGTATATCTGTCAGCAGTCTATCTTTAATAAAAATAAACCATGCATATAAAATCAATTCGTCCATTCATTGGATCAAAAAAATTTGCAGTCAGCAGAGAATTCTACAGAGACCTTGGCTTCGAAGAAATCGTCCTTGAACCTAAACTTTCATTGTTCAGATGGAAAGATCTGGGATTTTACCTTCAGGATGCGTATGTCAAAGACTGGGTTGATAACACCATGATTTTTATGGAAGTGGAAAACACGGATGATTTCTGGAAATACCTGCAGGATCTGGAACTTACCCAAAAATATCCCGATGCGAGATTAACACCTGTAAAAGTTATGCCGTGGGGGAAAGAATGTTTTGTACACGATCCATCAGGGATTCTCTGGCACTTTGGCGAGTTTTTTGAAAAATAGACTGTCAATTCCGATGATTTACGCATTTGATACCTACTATTTTGACGAGTTTGCCAAAACCGTCTGCATTGCCTTTGAAAACTGGGATTCTGACAAAGAGTATGAAATTTTTACTGAAAAAACCGTCATTGCTTCAGATTATGAAAGCGGTGCTTTTTATAAACGGGAACTTCCCTGTATTCTTAGTCTTCTGAAGCGCATCACCCTGAAAACTGATGACATTATCATTGTGGACGGATATGTGACTTTAGACAACGATGGTAAGATAGGTCTAGGTGGATACCTATACCGGCAGCTAGAAGGTTCTGTCCCGGTTATCGGAATTGCAAAAAATGATTTTAATGCGGCGGATGACCAACGCAGGTCAGTTTGCAGAGGAGATAGCAAGACACCGCTTTTTGTGACCGCTAAAGGAATTGATGTCGATGAGGTGAAAAGAAGGGTAGAAACGATGGCCGGAAACTTTAGAATTCCGAAACTTCTCAAAAAACTTGATCAGTTGACGAGAAATCCCGACATAGGATAGAGATGACAAATATCACCTGAATATTATTTATAATAATTCTAAATAAGTGTAGATTTGTAAAAGTTCTGCTGAGGTGATCAGGGAACATATCTTAATCATATCCATATCAATTTTTGTTTTAAAACCGGCAGAATTTTCTGCCGGTTTATTTAAAATATGGTGAAAATGTGGTCTCACCAAGAATCGAACTTGGATCTAAAGTTTAGGAAACTTCTATTCTATCCGTTGAACTATGAGACCGGTTTTCAAATGTATTAAAAAATTTTTAAAATAAATAAAAGAATCCGCTCTTTAGGAACGGATTCAGTAGATAAAAACATCTCATTTTTTTAATTAGACAACAATAAAAAAGCACAGCCGACGATGCTGTGCTTAAATTTTTATAAATTTAAATGCGATTTCATAGGTGAAAAAAGCAAAATATGTATCCACTTCAGTTGTATTTCATAGTAAATTTAGAAATAAAAATCTGAATATCCAATAAACTAAATGTTAAAATTCACAAGTTATCCACATTTTTTTGTGGATAAAGTCTAACGATTTATTTCTTAACCAAAATTTTATCCGTTGCTTTTCTACTCAGAATTTCCTGTTTCCCATCTACTTCCACCGTAATTGATTTGTCAAAACTTTCAATTTTGATGATCTTTATTTTTTTATTCAGCAGTAAATTTCTTTCTGTGAGATAATTAAGAAAGGCATCATCAGAAAGGGTAACAGAAGTGAAAATGACGGTTTCGCCAACAGAGCAGGCACTGAGTTTCTGCAGGTCCTGGGCTATGATATTTCCATCCTTATCAGGAATAGGTTCACCATGCGGATCAAATTTAGGATAATCCAGGATCTCATCCATCTTGTCAAAGAACAGGGCAGAATGTACGTGTTCAAGCTGTTCCGCGATTTCATGTACGTTTTCCCATCCGAAATTCATTTTCTTGACCAGGAACATTTCGGTAAGCCGGTGTTTCCTTACGACCAAAGCCGCTTCACGTCTGCCTTTTTCGGTTACAATAAGAGGTTTGTACGTCTCATAGATAACCCAGTTTTTATCTGCAAACTTCTTCATCATATTATTGACACTCGGCATTTTTACAGATAAAAATTTGCTGAGTTCATTGATGGTCACTTTATTTTCACCATCCACTAAGTGAAATAAAGCTTTAAGATAGTTTTCTTCAGTGAGTGTTGTTTTCAAATGTTAGAGGCTTTATATCACAAATCTAACAAATTCTTGCGAATATAATGGGCTTGTTCGTTTTAGATTTTTTAATTTTACTCTATGAAATTTTCATTCAAAAACGACTATTCGGAAGGTTGTCATCCCAATATTTTACAGGCCTTGTTGTCTTCTAATCTTGAACAGCAGGCCGGCTATGGAGAAGATCAGTATTCATTGGAAGCGAAGGAGCTCATTAAACGAAAAATCAAGAACCAGGATTCTGAGGTTTATTTCGTTTCAGGCGGAACACAGGCCAACCTGATCGTTATCTCATCAATTCTGAGACCTTATCAGTGTGTGGTTTCTGCGGGTACCGGCCATATTCTGAATAATGAAACGGGAGCTATTGAAGCGACAGGTCACAAAATTTTGAGTATTCCTAAAGAAGATGGAAAATTGACGCCGCCGGATATTATTTCTGTTCTTGAGGAACACAGGAATGTTCCGCACCAGGTGATGCCGAAGCTGGTTTATATATCAAATTCCACCGAGTTGGGAACGGTATACACAGGTAAGGAACTTGAAGATTTATCAGTATTCTGTAGAAAAAACAATCTCTTCCTTTTTATGGATGGTGCGAGAATAGGCCATGCGCTCACCGCTGAAACCAGCGATCTTACCCTGGAAAAAGTTGCTGCCCTTACGGATATTTTTTATCTAGGCGGAACCAAAAACGGGGCTTTGATAGGAGAGGCCATCATTATCAATAATAAAGGGCTTCAGCAGGATTTTGCCTTTAATATCAAACAGAAAGGCGCTTTGCTGGCTAAGGGAAGACTGCTGGGAATTCAGTTTCTTGAGCTGATGAAAAATGATCTGTATTTTGATTTGGCAAAGCATGCCAATCAGCAGGCGATGAAAATGAAAAAAGCCATGAAAGAAAGGGGAGTACCTTTTCTTTCGGAGACCTTTACCAACCAGATTTTTCCTGTTTTGCACAATGATCTTATCAGAAAATTATCCGAAAAATTTGAATTTTACATCTGGAAAAAAATGGATGACCGATCTTCTGCAATCCGCCTGATCACTTCATGGAATACCGATGACGAACCGGTCAATACATTTATTGAAATCATTAAAAGAGAACTATAAAAAAACAGCCCCGCGGGGCTGTTTTGGTAATAATTATTTCAGACCTTTTGCAACAAGGTTGCAGTCAGCTGTTTTCAGAATACGTCCTCCTGCGTATCTTATTTTTTTCTCATCGGCATATTTTGTTCCGGTTTCCGCATCTCTTTCACCGATCCCTTCTTTCAGGCCGTCTTTTGTCTGAAGGAAATAGAGGTCGTTCTTATTTCCTGGCTTTCCTTCTGACGCAAAAGTGTAAGTAAGCTTCAGGGTATCACCAGATTTGAATCCGGATAATTCACCTTTATTACTGTCTTTTTCACTGTTTTTAGCGGCCATTTTCCCGGTAATGGTTCCCAGGTTATCGTCGATGCTCACAAAGACGGTATCTTTTCCGGTGACTCCCATATAGCAGAATGACTTTGCTGTGAGCGTATCCACCGTTTTTTCTGTTGCAGCAACTGTATCAGGCTGCTTTGTATCGGCTGCCGGAGCTTCCGGCTTTTTGTTGCAGTTCAGTAAAAAAACTGACA
>JBMDXW010000402.1:0-10503 GCA_048594965.1 Chryseobacterium sp. | reverse complement strand
TAAAATGGTCCCCGGTTCAATACAAATATCCTAAATGGGCAGATCTGTATGAAAGCGAAGGAAAAATGCTGTATGTGAACAGAGGGTTCGGGGTACTGGCATATCCGGGAAGAGTGGGTGTTTTACCGGAAATCACTCTTTTTGAACTGGCATAATAACCATCAAACAAATAATCAGCAAATGAAGGATACCGGCGAGAGACACATCATACATCATCATTTTACAAACAAATCTGAACTATACCTGCATCTCATGCACATTGCCACCTACGAATACGCTAAAAAGTTCGTAGAAGATAAAAAAGTCTTAGACTACGGATGCGGGTCCGGGTACGGCTCACACATGCTTTCCGAGACTGCCGCAAGCGTTACAGGGGTTGACATCAGCAAGGAAGCGGTTGATTTTGCAGATCGTGAGTACAAATCCGGTAATCTTCATTTCAAAACGATTTCCGAACTGGAAAACGAAAAATTTGACATCATCACGTCCTTTCAGGTCATCGAGCACGTTCCCGACGATAAAGAATATGCTGCGGCACTACAAAAACTCTTAAATCCCGGCGGATTATTACTTATTTCCACTCCGGATAAAAAGCATCGTCTTTTTAACCATATCCAGCAGCCGTGGAATATTTTTCACCTGAAGGAATACACTCCGGAGAGTCTGGAAAAGCTTCTCAAAAAGTACTTCAAGCAGGTTGAAATTCTAAAAATAGGTTCAGATACTGATCTTATTCATGAAGAGATCAGAAGAACACGAAAGCAAAGAATAGCGGTATTGCCTTCCACTTTAATAATTTACCCGCGTTTCCTGAAAGTATTTCTATTAAATCTTCAGAAAAAAGTATTTGATATTTTAAAGAGAATAAGAAACAAAAAGCAAAGCCAATCGCCACAAAGTTCTTCAACTGATTTATCAGGGAAATATTCACACGAAGACATCGTATTCAGCAAAGAATTACCTTATTCCACAGATCTTCTTGCCATTTGTAAAAACGAAGATCCGATTTAAAAGATATAATCTTTCATACGGGAAGTAGCCATTTCTTTCTCGTTGATCCAGCTAAGGAGGGCTTCCAGTTTGTCCTCCATTTTCTTACCAGAATTCATCCTTCTGAAAAAAGGAACCTCGAAATGATATTTGCCGAAATCGGTAAATTGCCAGGTATTTAAGTAAATCAAAACAAAATCATCGTTTTTAAGGGTTTCAAAAACCATGTTCCGGTAAAACTTTACCGGGAGAATCTGAAACGTAAAATCATTATAAGGCAATTGACTGTACGGAGAAATGCTTTCCGGAACAATACTTAAGCCATCCTCTTCCACAATTTCAGTATCTCTTTTCAGCCGTTTTAGTGGGAACAGAATGTCAGCATTGTCAATATTTGAGACATAATTAAACTCCATCAGCTTTAGATCAGAAAGCTCAATTTTCACATTTTTCTGTCGTATTCCTTTAATTGGTTTTTCCAAAAAATCCTGAATAGATCTTTTTACGTTTTCCACTTCTTCCCTCCCTGAGTTTTGATTATAAAAAGCAATTTCATGTCCTTTAAATGAAATTGCTTTTAGTAAATCGCGAAGTTTTTCAGCAATAGAAATTTCTACAAAAAAGCTTGCTTTGATATCATGAATATCTAAAATCCTTAAAATAGCTCTGGTATTTTCTACCGTAATTTTCAACCTGTCAACATCAGAAACAAAGGTCTCTTTTTTGCACGAAGCCTCAATAGTAATGATATTAAAGGTAAGCAAAACCATATAAACTTAATTTTAGATAAAATTTAAAATAAACTGAAAATCAGACGTTAATTACGATCCTATTTAAAGTAAAATTAACATCCATATCAGGACTTAGCCAGCTTCACTTTAAGGTTTTTAATCATATCTCTGGTCATCTCTGAAATTCCAAATTCATATGATAATCCCCAGTCTTTTTTCGCTACAGAATCGTCAATGGATGCCGGCCATGAGTCTGCGATCTGCTGTCTGAAATCCGGCTTGTAGCTGATCTCAAAATCCGGTATTTCTTTTTTGATCTCTTCAGCCAGCTCTTTCGGAGTAAAAGACATACCACCTAAATTGTATGAAGAACGAACGGTTAAATTTTCCTTCGGAGCATCCATAAGCTTTAGGGTCGCATCAATAGCATCATCCATATAAAGCATCGGCATTCCTGTATTTTCGGAAATGAAGCTCGTGTACTTTCCCTCTTCGATGGCTTCATAGAAAATCTCGACAGCATAATCGGTAGTTCCGCCGCCGGCAGGGGTTTTCCATGAAATCAGTCCAGGATATCTGATGCTTCTTACATCTACCCCATGCTTATCAAAATAATACTCGCACCACTTTTCTCCTGCCATTTTCGATATCCCGTAAACGGTCGTCGGATTCAATACCACATCCTGTCCTACATTTTCTTTAGGAATTCCCTTTCCGAAAACAGCGATTGAACTTGGCCAGAAAATCTTCTGAATTAGCCCTTCCTTTGCCATTTCACAAAACTGGAGAAGCGGCTCAAGATTGAGCTTCCAGGCAAAAACAGGCTGCTTCTCGGAAGTTCCGGACAATAACGAAGCCAAATGATAAACCGTCGTGATTTCGTAATCTTTTACGATTTGCCTTACAAGCTGTGTATTGGTAACATCCATTCTTTCGTAATGTCCTGCTGAGGTAATTCCTTTCTGCCATCTGTCCAGGCCTGAAGCGACGACATTATCCGCTCCGTGAATTTCGACAAGTCTGTTGGTAAGCTCGGTGCCTATCTGTCCTAATGCACCGGTAATTAGAATTCTTTCCGTGTGGGATTCCATTTTGATTTTTATTAGTTGATGATGAAAGCAAAAGTAAATATTTTAAAGCCTATCTTAAAACAAAAATGTAATTTGAATTAAAAATTTACGAACGAAAAACAATATTATTTTATTTATTGCTTCTACTTCCACACTTTCAGCACACTATACCCATTTCAATATAATAAGGAACGTTAGGCGACCCCATTTTATCCAGGACCAGATCGACAGAACAGCAAGATTCCTGATTGATGAAGACGCAGGCATTCATGCAGTAGCTGACGGCAGGTGTAACGACTTTGTTGCAGTGGATTGATAACTCTAAATAACAAAGTTTTAGCAAGACCGAAAGCCTTGCCAAAACTTTTACTGACTTTTATCATACCGGCTAATAAATTTTTCATAATTTTCGCCCTTTAAAACAATCTCATTGAAATCAAAAAAACTTTATCAGCAGCTTTATTTCCAGGTGGTCATCGCCATTCTGGCAGGAATTCTTTTGGGTAAATTCTATCCGGAACTCGGTGAAAAGATGAAGCCTCTCGGCGACGGATTCATCAAGCTGGTAAAAATGATTATTGCGCCGGTGATTTTTATTACGCTTACTTTAGGGATCGCGCACATGACCGACCTGAAGAAAGTAGGAAGAATTGCCATGAAAGCCATGATCTACTTTTTGACTTTTTCCACCCTGGCCCTTATTATCGGGCTGGTTGTCGGTAACGTTTTACAGCCCGGCCACGGACTCAACATAGATCCCGCAACTCTTTCAGGAGATGTCTCCCAGTACCAGCAGAAAGCCCATGAGTCTACCCTCACCGGATTTATCATGAACATCATTCCTGAAACCCTTTTCAGTCCGCTTGTGGGAGAAAATATCCTTCAGGTACTGCTCGTTGCTATTTTAATGGGAGTTGCCCTGGTTTTAACTAAAGAAAAAAGCAGCAAAGTCACGGAATTTTTACAGCATCTTTCCACTCCTGTATTTAAAATCGTCCACATGCTGATGAAGCTTGCCCCCATAGGCGCCTTCGGTGCGATGGCCTTTACGATTGGGAAATATGGTCTGCATTCTGTGCTGAACCTTATCTTCCTGGTCGGAACCTTCTACATCACGTCAGCCCTTTTTGTGGTCGTGGCCCTTGGAGCCGTCGCCTGGTATAATGGATTTAATATTTTTAAATTAATGTATTACCTTAAAGAAGAGCTACTTCTGGTATTGGGAACCAGCTCCTCAGAATCTGCCCTGCCTGGTATTATGGAGAAACTCGAAAAAGCCGGATGCTCAAGAGCCATTGTAGGGCTTGTTGTGCCTACCGGATATTCTTTCAATCTGGATGGCACCAATATTTACATGACTTTAGCTTCCCTTTTTATCGCTCAGGCCCTTAATATCCACCTTCCTATAGAGAAACAGATCATGCTTCTTTTAGTTGCTATGCTGAGCTCCAAAGGCGCCGCAGGAGTTACAGGAGCGGGCTTTGTCACATTAGCAGCCACTTTAGCCGTTGTTCCTGAAATTCCAATTGCAGGAATGACCCTGATTCTGGGAATCGATAAATTCATGAGTGAATGCAGAGCCTTGACCAATGTCATCGGAAATTCCGTGGCGACAGTCGTGGTGGCCAACTGGGAAAAACAGCTGGATAAGGAAAAGCTGCAGTATTGCCTGGATCACCCGGATAACGTGGAGAAAAAACTGGAAATCTGAGAAAAAAACTCAGCAAAGTATATCTCCGTTAATATCATACATGCCGTTTTATGAACACAAAGTACGCGGAAGTTTTTTATTTAGGAACCTGCAAAAGTTTCACAAAGCCGTTTCACTTATAAAAGTGCTCAGAGAATACTGAAAGGGGTTAAAACTTAGGAAATGATAGCAACGTTTTAAAAGCAACCCTCTCAAACCCTAATACCCTTTAACACAATCTTCCTACTCAACCTCAGACAACGGTTGTAAAGTGGACCTTCGACATCTTATATTGACTGCTTCCCAATTCAACTCCTGCGGAGGGGTGGGGGAAATTCCAATGGAATTTTTGACGTGGTGGTTTTATTCTATCAGCTTATAAGCCACACGTTTAATAATGATCCCCTCCCATTCGGCTATCGGTTTCATGGCAATAAACAATAGAGGTTTTCGTAAAATGGTAACTTCGGCTCTGCTAAGACCTCAGCACAGCAATCTTCTTAAACCACCCCACCAAAAATTCTCTGAATTTTTGGTACCCCTCCAATCGAGTGGAATTTTTACTAAAGCCTTCCTACGGTGGAACACCCGCTGCCTTTTGTAGATTGGTAGAATTCTAATATCGTATTACATAAGCTGCGTACTGAGGACATGCCGTCCCCCGGTCGGGGGAACTCTTTTCACCCGGGCGAAGGAATAATCTTCCTTAGGGCGAGGGACAAGAAATCACTTTCACCGGCTAAAAACGGTTTATGTTTGATATTCCTGTTGATGAATCACTATAGGATAGATTTGTTTTTGAACAAGATGATCGCCTGCTCCCTTGCAGGCATCTTGTGAGCCACGTAGTAAGATCCTTGCTTGCTCCCTTGCAATCCTCCTGCCTGCACCGAAGCAATCCTCTTGTTCTTACATAACAACAGCCAACGGCTTGATCGGAGATGCAGTATGGGGTCTAATAACTGATTCCTGAATATTGGGTCAGTACTGAATGGTTATTTCTTGAAAGCCAATGTAGGGATGATGATGCAGACCTAAAAAAAGGTTTATTTACTGATGCTTTTGTAATCAGTCTTGACTAAAGAACACTAAATGAGAATATTTAAACTTGCCGGCTGCACTTTCACATGAATCGGTGATTTTATCTTATTGAATTCGCCATCGATGTGCCAGTTTTTCGTATTTACCTTAAACTCAATCTCTGAAACGGGAAGATAGGTGATATAGTGATCATCCCTGAGTTTTTTAGTAAACATCCTGAAAGCAAAAAAAGGAGAATAGGTTATCGGAAACTTTTTGACCAGGACCATATCTACAAGCCCGTCACTTTTACTGGCATTGGGAGCAATATAGGCATTGTTTCCGAACTGGCGGGTATTGGCAATATTAACCATAAGATACTTGCCGTTGTATTGCTTGTACTGATCGTCAAGAAATTTAACCTTCTTCGGTTTATAGCTGAAAAAAGTTTTTAATGAAACCCTGATATAGTTTTTGAAACCCCGGGAAGTTTTTTCAAATTCCTTGACGACCTTCCCATCAAAACCTGTCCCGGAAACGTTGATCGAAAGCCTGCCATTGATGGTAAAAGTATCTATTTTCCGGGATTTTCCCGCTTTAAGCTTTTCCAGCAGTTCATCAAGATTTTTGCTGAAGTTGGTTTCGTTGGAAAACCCGTTTCCTGATCCGGCAGGAAAAATAGCCAGTACTTTTCCGGTGTTGATCAGATTTTTAGCTACGGTAGAAATCGTACCGTCACCCCCTATGGCGACAAAAATATCGACTTCAGCATAATGGTTCTGAATAAATTCATCTGTTCCCAGGATCGATTCCGATATGTAATACAAAGGATCTTTGATCTTTGTATTCAATTCATTCAGGAACGGCTGATAGTTTTTTTTAGCCGAAAAAGGATTAATGATGAAAGCAACTTTTTCCATTGATGCAAAAATAAAAAATGCTTCCAGATTAGAAAGCATTAAATTCAGTTAATTTTCATTCTGCGGGCAAATTCCGGCTTGATATACCCACTGAGGTCACTCCATGAAACGGCAATAATAAGATCGCCGATATCTTCATTACGGATAATCTCGTTGGCATTATAATGAAAATACAGATTGTAGTCGTCAAAATAAAAATTCCTGCTCACCGGAAATGCAGCGGCTGAAATCGCAGAATAGGTCTCGGGATCATAGGTTTTGATCTGCTGCATGAGGGTTGTCTTTTCGAGATTTGCTTTCAGGGTACGCTTTACCGTTTCTTCAGAAAGGGTGATCATATCAGCAAGCTGCAGCACTTTAAGATTCTTAAAATCAAAAACTTTTTCCTGATAAGAATACCTGACTTTGTCTTCTCCCGCAGCCTCACTGGTATAATACTGTACCGAAACATAATTATTCCTGTTCATCCGAACATTCATGAGTGAAATAAAGGACCACTGCTGCTGCTGTCCGGGGTCCGCAAGCGCGGCTGCACTTCGTAAGCGGCGGCTGATTTTATCCTTCTCTTGCCTGAGATCATTCTGAAGTCCGTCTTTAGAAAAGTCAGCAGATCGTTTTTCGGGATAAATTTCTTTTTGAAGCTGTCTGTCTTTCAGGTCGGGAAACCACACCATTTTTGAGGAATAACGGAGCAGAACAGAATCGGAAATTTTTACCGTATCTTCTTCAATGACATAGTCTACAGCGGTTCTCCCGAAACTTTTCTCAGATTTTTTCTTTTCATTTCCAAGTTCCTTGCATGAGAAAACCACGAGGAAAAAAGCTGCTGCCCATATGAAGTACCACTTTCTCACCATTTGTGTAGAGTATGTTTAAAAATCAGTAGCTGATGTTCATTCTTTTCTTAAATTCGGGATTGATGGTTCCTTTCAGCTCCTCCCAGGACACCGGAATCGTAATATCTCCTGCGGCAAAGGCAGCAATTTCATAGGGACTGTAGTGGAAATAAAGATTCTTCTCATCAAAATAAAAATTTCCGGTGGCCGGCACTGTTTCTACCAAAAGCATTTCAGAATTATTTACCTTTCCTTCGCTGTCTGTTGTCCCGCTGTTTATCTTATTGATGTTTTTCATCAGCATGGCTTCCAGCTTTGCTTTCGGTAAAGAGGTAATGTCTTTAAGCTCTACTCTTTTATTATTTTTTAAATCAAAAACCCTCTCTGAGAAGCCGTAATTATCATGAGCACCGCCTTCATACGAACCCCACGCATATTGAATATGCATATAATCATTGATTTTTGATTTAAGATTCATTCCCATATCCGAATACCATTCCTGGGCAAAGTTCATATCAGAAATCCAGTCTTTTGAGTCCTTTTTTATGTTATTGAAATAATCCTCTTTATTCTTTTCAAGAAGTGCCTGTAGACCGGCTTTTGAGAAATCCCGGATATTTTTGTCCCCGAAATAAATACTGTCCAGCAGGCTTTTATTATTAAGATCAGGAAAAACCAGCATTGTAGACGAATATTTAACGATTAAAGAATCACTTAGCTTCATAGAGTCACTTACCTTTACAGAGTCTACAGTGAATGTCTTTTTCTGAACCGAATCATTTTTCATCGTACCAACGGAGTTGCTTTCCGTCTTTTTACAGGCCGATACAGCAAAAAGCGCCGAACAGGCAAGAAGGGCAATTGTATTTTTCATAATTCTAATTTTCTACGTAAATGCAAAAACCATTCAAAAATGAATGGTTTCTAAACTTATTTTGAAATTTTCCCTCTTTTTACTTTTTTACGAGACTGATGACCTGATTTTCATGCTTGGAAGCCACTCCCCAGATTTGCTTGAAAGCGGGATAATACTCCTTCGGATAGGTTGGGCTCGATACTTTGGTCGTGGTAACCACTTCAATTGTATTGCCTTTTTGTGCGACCATGTAGCTGTACTCAATTTCCTTATCTTCCGTAACGATCTTTTTGTTCTTTGGCATTTCTTCAATGGAATAACCTTCAGGAATTTCAAGAACGATCTTTTTCACTCTGGTGAAAGGCGATGTGAAGTCTATCATAAATTTCCTTTCTTCGGTCTGATCAAATTCATTGGAATTTTTGTTGAGAAAGAGCATCGGGTTAATGATCATTTTCTTCCCTACCCTGTCGATCAGATTTTCTGAAGAAAACTTCATGGTACTTTCAAAATCTCCGTTTTCGGCAACTTTGGAATCGATATCGGTAAAATCTATAGCAAAATTGTCCTTGTACTGTTTACGGTACTTATCGGCATTATCGTCATAGCTTTCTTTAGCAAACATCGCGTACGTTCCGGTATCTTTATCCGAATAATTTCCTGAAATACTTCCGTCTTCATTGATCTTTCCCATTGCGGTAAGATAGGTATAACTCATTTTGGCATTGCTGAGAGAAAGCTGCTGAACTTTATCTTTGGCGATAAGGATCCCAAACTGGTTCCAGTCCCTTGGCGGAAGCTGATCGATGGAAGATTGTTTCGCCGTGGCATCAAACAGATGAAAGCCGTCTTTTGTCTGGATGGCTGCAATCACAAAATTCATGTTTGAGATATTGGGAGAAGCAATGTTGATAAGACCGTTGCTTACCGTTGAAATGGTGAGAGGATCGGCCTTTAGGCCTGCTTCACGAAGCATCATCACCAGGAAAAGATTGATTTCTGCAGCGTTTCCGGTTTTGGTTTCAAGCATTTTTTTAATGCCTTCATCTACATAAATGCCCCTGTCTTTATTCCAGGTAAAGGTATTTTTTACATAATTGAAAACCGCATTGGCCCTTTCAACCTCATCGTGGATGCCCGCAATATTGGCAGGCATATTTTCTTTAGCCAGGCGGGTCTTTTTCAGTTCGCCTCCAAAATCATCATTTTCATATAAGCGTTCCTTGATCTGTTCCCATGACGAAGAATACAGCTTCAGTTCCCGATAATTGGTAGAATGCAGCTCAGCACTTATTTTTGTTCTGTAGTTCCTGTCATTATTAACAAATTTTTCGCTTTTGAAACCTTTAACATTCTCGTATCCGAACCTGTAGGTTCTGTAGCTTACCCCATACATCATTCTTTCGTCGATTTCACGATACTTAGGATTCAGAAAACCGGTGTAGTTAACATTGTATGAAATATTGTTGGGATTGTCCAAGACATATTCCGTATATAATGAAGGGGTATCCGTTTCAATAAGAATTTCCGGTATTATAAAAAGAAACGGAGATGTAACTTCGTACTGATACTCAATGACAGAGCCATTTTTAACATTTGGAAAAGCAAATTTGGTAATAGAGACATACTTGCTTTCCTTACTTTTATATTTGGAACTTTTATCCACCTTTGTCGCTACGGCGATTCCATTTTCAAGGTTGTAGGTAAAAGCTTTCATTTTGGAGAGGGTCTCCTGAGTACTTCCACTCTGATAAAGCGGAATCTCCAGGTTTAGCCAGTCTTCCGCTTTATCCTTATCATAAATTTTAACTCTGTAAAACGCCGATTTAATCAGATTCCCTGAATTATAATCAATATTGAAGTGTAAAGATTTATATAGAATCTCTGCAGGTGCATTGTCATCAAGTGCCGATTTTTGCTTCTGCAGGTCCGCATCGTTAAATTTTGGAGGATCAAGAAATTTATGCTTCTGGGCATCTAAAAAAAGGAAGCCCAAAGTGCAAAAAGCGATGAATAATATTTTTTTCATGTTAAACTTTAGATATTAAAATTTTAGAGTTATCGATGTTAATGGTTTTTTTTCTGAAATTGACGTAATCGTTGTATTTTTCTTTAGGATAGAGCCCTTTATTGATTTTGATCATCCTCTTTACTTTGAGATTTTCCCCGTTTTTGACAAAACTTAAGGTATAAGTTCCGAATTCGGAATTGAGAACAACATTCTCAGGAAGTTCTTCGATCTTATAGTTCTGCGGAATGCTGAAGTCGATTTCATAATCATCTTCAAAGGACTGTCTAAGTTCAAAAGGAAGCGTCCTGTTTTCTTCTGTTTTGTAGACATTGTCAGCGTAGATGGGAACCGCTCTGAAAATCATGCTGTTTCCTGCATT
>JBMDXW010000401.1:0-11663 GCA_048594965.1 Chryseobacterium sp. | reverse complement strand
AAAATGAGATCAAAAACAAAAAAAACAGCAAAGAGCAGAAGAATTTTCACAATAATATGGAATACGAACTCAAGACCGTCAGGCGCAATACGGCTGATGTATCGGTAAAGCGGTTCGCTAAGTCTCTGTATAAGGTCTTTTGTTTCTTCTAATTGATCGTTCATTACAGCAAATTTAGGGAAATGTATGATTTCTTTTTAGATTCTCTGCATCAATTTTTATCCCAAAAATGATGATCCGGTTATATTTAATAAACTTTTTGCCCGGGATCATCAAACATCAGCTACATTTATACCACATTCCACAATCATGCTTCCGGAAATACCGAAATACCGGCACGATCCTTCAATACATCATTTTAAATATTTAATAAAAACTTCACCTTAACCATGAAAGCGGCTTTTATGAAGCCACTTTTTTTTTATATCTTTTCATTAAATTAAAATTATGGACACTACGTTAATCGACATCCTATGTCTCATCCTTTTATTTTTAGGGATTTTAGGCACCTTTCTTCCGGTTCTTCCGGGATTACTGCTGAGTATTTGCGGACTTTTGATTTATAAATTCGGAACCGATGCCGATTTACCGATGATTTATGTATGGGCTTTTCTGATCCTTACCATCGCTTCGGTGGTGCTGAATTACGTCATCCCCGCCAAGACCAATCAGAAGTACGGCGGAACACGCTGGGGAAGCATTGGCTCCGTTATTGGAACCATCGTCGGATTATTCTTACCCATTCCTTTAGGCTTTTTAGTCGGAATGTTTGCCGGAGTTTTCATAGGTGAACTCCTTCACGACAGCAAAGATTTCAATAAAGCGCTTAGATCGACGAAAGGAGCTTTTATAGGATTTATCTACGGAACGGGATTCAGCTTCGTCGTAGGCGTGGCAATGTTTTTGGTAGTCATACTCAATATGCTCGCTGTTATTTAAAAAAAGATCAGAAATGTTATATAAAACCATCATATTCAGCTTAGGATTATTATCATTAACGAATTGCAAAACCCAGAAGGAAGCAACAAAGTTTTCAACAAAAAACCACGTGGAACAATCAGGAAATCTACCAAAAACCAGCAAAGACGGCTCTGTCATTTATTTTAAAGAAGGAGAAAACAGGTTCCTGGATGATTACCAGATGAACGTTACCTTTAAAGGAATTTCGGAAGACAGCCGTTGCCCGAAAGGCGTCAACTGCATCTGGGTCGGCGTGGCCGTTGCGGAAATGGAAGTTATGGGAACGGCTACAAGGCCGGTCACTTTATCGCTCGCCAGCCTTGACAATAAAGGCAGAAACTATCGAAAATCCGCAGATTTCAACGGTTATACAATCAGCCTGGCCGAAGTAACACCCTATCCCGAATCTATACAAGGCCAGAAGGCGCTTAAAGGAAAATACAGAATAGGCATTACCATTCAAAAATCGAATGAAAACGCTACCACGAAATAGGTTTTTTACCTTTGGAAACGAGATATTCGTTGATTTTGGAGAAAGGTTTGCTCCCAAAAAAACCACGGTGTACGGAAAAAGGGGAAGGATGTGCAGACTTTAGAATAAAATGTTTGGCCGGATCGATGAGTTCGGCCTTTTTTTGTGCAAAGGCACCCCATAATACAAATACTACGTTTTCTTTTTCGTCTGAAATTTCCTTGATTATAAAATCCGTAAACTTTTCCCATCCCAGATCCTTGTGGGAATTCGGTGAATGTGCACGCACGGTTAACGTAGCATTCAGCAATAAAACACCTTGCTTCCCCCAGTCATCCAGCTCTCTGGATGTTCTTTCAATCCCGAGGTCATTCTTCAGCTCTATAAAAATATTTTTCAGAGAAGGCGGCGCAGTCACCTGTTCGGAAACCGAAAAACATAAGCCGTTAGCCTGATAATCATTATGATAAGGATCCTGACCGATGATAACCACCTCGATATCCTCAAAAGGCGTGATCTCAAGCGCTCTGAAAATCTGACTTTTCGGAGGAAAAACTTTTGTGGTAGCGTATTCTTGCTTTACTTTTTCCCAAAGATTGGCAAAATACTCGGTATTCTTTATAGGGGCTAAAATTTCTGTCCAGGTCATATTTAAATTTTTTCTGATTTAAAGCTTAATACACAGATCAAAACAACGGCCAGCTTTAAATATTTGATACGATTTATCCGTATTGAATTTTATCAATAATTCTTCAAATATAAAAATATCTGCCGAAATAAAATCTTCTGCTTAATCGATAAAGTAACCATTAACAGCTATATGAGCAAGAAAACAGGAGTGACTTTCATCAGCAAATTCCGGTTAATTCACTATATGATTTTTTTTTCTGATGACATTCGGACGGATTACAAATTAAAAATCAAACATTCTGCAATGAGACCCTAGAATTATCACCGATAAATAAAATTGATTAAATATTTACTAAAATACAAAATATTAAAGATTTATATCATATTTAAAAATTATCATAAAATTAACATAAAACATACCTTTATATCATAAAACGAAAGGATATTAAATAAAATAATTAATAAATATTTGTCGATATGAAAACTTTAAGAATTTTCTTGAATTCTACAATCCTATGCGGAACATTATTTTTTTATCAAAATGCACAGGCACAAAAAATAACTCAGAAAAGCGTCGCTGTTGCTGTAAACGGAACTTCACCTCTCCATGACTGGGAGATGAATGCATCGGCGGCTTCTTTTACAGGAACCGTCAACGGCAACAGTATATCCAATGCTACCTTTACCATACCTGTTAAAAACCTGAAAAGTAAAAAAGGAAATACCATGGACAACAAAGCGTACGAAGCTTTAAAAGCCAATCAATATCCTACTATTTCCTTTACAGCAACTTCAATAAACATCGGAAAAAGCAATGTGAGCGGAAAATTAACCATCGCAGGCGTGTCAAAGAACGTTTCATTCCCCGTAAACGTCGCCAAAAACGAAAACTCTTATACCATTTTCGGAACTGAAAAAGTAAAGCTGTCAGAGTTTGGAATGAGCAGACCCGGATTCATGGGCATCAAGACCGGAGACGACGTGACCATAAAAGTAAATATCGTCGCCCAGTAACCTTAAGAAAAAACAACATTAAAAATCCAAGCATTATGAAAACCAACTCCATAAAAACAGCACTATTAGGAACAGTTTTACTAGCCGGCGCCGTACAGGCCCAACAGTTTCCTTTAGACAATCTTAAACCACGCGACCAGAGAGGCATCAATATTTTTGAAAACCCTAAAGACTCCGTGACTACTTTTGAAAAACTAAAAGTAAGAATCGGCGGTGCATTTGCCCTACAGTTCCAAGGTCTTAAACACGAAAGCGGCGCCGATCAGTCCGTCCCTGCCACACAGCTTTACGACATCGGAAACAACTTTAACTTACCTACCGCCAACCTCGATCTTGACGTAGCATTATATGACGGTATCAATCTGCATTTGAGAACATTCCTATCTTCCCGTCACCACAACGAAACCTATGTAAAAGGCGGATACATCCAGATCGACAAGCTCGATTTCATTAAAAAAGATTTCCTGAGTGACCTTATGAAATACTCAACCATTAAATTCGGTCATGACGAGATCAACTATGGTGACGTACACTTCAGAAGAAGCGACAATGCCTACACCACCCAGAATCCATTTGTAGGAAATTACCTGATGGACGCTTACGCCACCATGATCTTTGCAGAATATTACTACCGAAGAGACGGCTTTATCGGAATGGGAGGGATCAGCAACGGAAGGCTCAACCAGAATGCCAATGGCGGCACAAGCCCTTCTTTATATGCCAAAGTAGGCTACGACAAACAGCTGAACAGCGATCTCAGAGTACGCATCACCGGGTCCGTCTACAACACCGCCAATACCCAGAGACTTGACTTCTATGACGGTGACAGAGCCGGATCACGATACTATTATGTGATGGAAAACGCAGCAGCAACCTCTTCCGCGAACTTCAGATCAGGACAGGTAGTGCCGGATTTTAAAAATAAAGTAACCTCTTTCATGATTAATCCTTTTGTAAGATATAAAGGTCTTGAGTTCTTCGGAACCTTTGAAAACGCTTCCGGAAGAAATTTAGGCGAAATAGACCGAAGAACATGGAATCAGTATGCCGCAGAGCTTATTTACCGATTCGGAAATGATGACAATCTGTACGTGGGAGGACGGTACAATATGGTAAAAGGCGAACTGGCAACCGGAAATAAAGTAGACATCAACCGTTTCAATATCGGCGGAGGATGGTTTATGACAAAAAACATCCTTGCCAAAGCCGAATATGTAAACCAGAAATACGACGGCTACCCTTCTTCAAGCATCCTTTACGATGGAAAATTCAACGGATTCGTTCTGGAAGCAGCCATTTCTTTCTAAATGAAAATCAAACGGAAAAGTTTTATCTAAAACTTTCTCAAAACAACCTGAATTATGAAAGCTTTTTTAACTGCCATTCCGCTTCTGACAGGAATGTTCATGAATGCTCAGGAAAACTACGTTCAGATCAGCGGCAGCACCAATATCAATACTTTTAAATGTACCAATAACACATTCAGAATCCCGGGAGGAAACTTCACGATCAGTGAAAAGAATCTTCCCAACATCGCCTTAAAAGTTGACGATTTTGACTGCCGCAACAGAATGATGACTTCTGATTTTCAGAAAACCCTTTTGGCAGAAGAGCATCCTTATCTTACCATAAAATTTCTTTCTTTAGACAAAGGTAAAGCAGCATATAATGCACAGATTGAAGTAAAAATGATCAACAGGAGCAAAATATACAACATTACATTCTGTCTTCAAAACGGGAAATTTACTGGAAAAAGAAGTGTAAGATTCAGTGATTTCAACATCATGCCTCCGAAAAGAATGGGCGGGATGATCGTTGTAAAAGATGACCTCAATCTGGCATTCGCACTTTCAGCAAACATTCAGTAATACACAAATTCATATTAGATCGACAAGAAAATGCTTAGAGATTGATGAAGCCTGCAGTGGAATTTCTACTGCAGGCTTTTGGTAGCTTATACAATCCTGTTTTGTTTTAAACTGAAAATAAGATTATCAGGAAAGCCTTCATCTTTTCTATTCTCTTCCAGCACAAAGCCGTGACGCAGAAGAAGTTTTTTAGAATCTTCATTAAACCTGCTGGTAAAAGCTAGAATCTCCTGAAGATGCAATTCATTAAATCCATACGTGATGACAGCTTTTAAAGCTTCAGACATCAAGCTTTTGCCGTGATAATCCGGCAGCATTTCATAACCTACTTCTGCACTTTTCCGGTCTTCGGAAAAATTCCAGAGACAAATGGTACCGATGAGAGCCGGATATTTTTTTAAAGAAATGCCCCGATAGAAAGTTTCATTATTCTGCGTTCTTTTTTTTATGGTTAAGATAAACTGCAACGCGTCGTAATTGTTTTTGGGAGAATTCCTTTTCACAAAACGGTTGATCACTTCATTGCTTCTGATCTTTAAAATATCTTCCGTATGATGTTCACAGATTTCTTTTAATTCCAATCTTTCGGTTTCCAGTTTCATATACAAAGTCATATTTTCAGTTCATTAATCTTTTCAAATCTTCAAATTAACTCATTTTCAAACTAAATTCACATTTTCTCACTAAATTTGCATGTGTTTATAAATAAAGAAGATTTAAATGAATTAGAGTTTCCGCAATTGCTCGCGGAAATCTCACCTTTTGCCTATTCTCCAAAAACGAGAGAAAAAATTCTTCAGCTTCGTCCGATGGAAATTAACGAGGCAGAAATTTCCCTGAAAAAAACCTCCGAATACCTTTCGAGCTTTGAAAGTTCGAACGCCATTCCTTTTGATGAATATGATGATATTGAAAGCGAGCTGAAACTGATGCTGATTGAAAATTTCCGGCTTGAAAACAGCGCTTTCATTAAAATAAAAACCATCACGGAGCAGATCGGAAAACTTCAGAAATTTTTTCCGACCATGCCTGAAACCTTCCCAACTTTACTGGAAGACGTTTCGGTGCTGGAATTCAGAAAAGAAATTATTGATAAGGTTGACAAGGTTTTCAACCGCTTCGGTGAGGTAAAAAGTGAAGCCTCTCCCGTCTTAAAAGGCCTGAGAGCCGAAATCCAGGTTGCCAAAAAGGCCATCCAGGAAAATTTTAACCGGGCATTATTCAATTACGGACAAAGTGAATTCCTGGATGACATCCGGGAGACGATCATTGATGACCAAAGGGTTCTAGCGGTAAAATCAGGATTCAAGAAAAGAGTTCCGGGAAGGGTGCTTGGATTATCAAAAACCGGCTCCATTACGTATATCCAGCCGGATTCCGTAGTGAAACATTATTTCAAACTAAAGGAAAACGAAGAAGAGGAGAAAAAGGAGATTGATAAAATCCTCAGAAAACTGACGGCCGAACTTGCGGAATTCCAGCCCCAGCTGTGGAGATACCAGCAATACATTTTCGGTCTTGATTTAACGAGAGCCAAAGCCAAATTTGCCGAGCTGATCCATGGCGTTTTACCGAAGATCAACCGCCATAAAACCTTGAGATTAAGGGAAGCATTTCACCCGTTATTATTTTTAAGGAACAAAGCGGAGAATAAAACCATTTTCCCACAAACGTTAACATTAACAGACCATAACAGGATCATCTGTATCTCCGGGCCCAATGCCGGAGGAAAATCGATTACTCTAAAAACGGTAGGATTACTTCAACTGATGATCCAGAGCGGAATTTTGGTTCCGACCCATCCGAAATCCGAAATGTTTTTCTTTGATAAAATTATGACGGATATTGGTGATAATCAGTCTATTGAAAATCATCTTTCGACCTATTCATCAAGACTGAAGAAAATGGGCGGAATCATCCGGGAAGCTGATGCCAATACCCTGTTACTGATCGATGAGTTCGGTACAGGTTCCGATCCTGAACTGGGCGGTGCACTAGCCGAAAGTTTCCTTGAATTTTTCTATGATAAGAAAAGTTTTGCCATTATTACCACACACTACACCAATATCAAGCTGGTGGTAGAACAGCTTCCGAATGCACAAAATGCGGCGATGCTTTTTAATGAAGAAACGCTTGAGCCGATGTACAAGCTGGAAGTCGGACAGGCGGGAAGTTCATTTACCTTTGAAGTGGCAGAGAAAAATAAAATTCCGAGATTTATCATTCATTCTGCTAAGAAAAAAGTGGAACATGATATTGTAAATCTTGATAAAACGATCGTAAAACTCCAGCAGGAAAAATATGAGGTCGAGAAATTAAAAACCGATCTTGCCGAAAGAAAGGAATCTGTGGAAGACAAGCGTGACAACCTGCAGAAACTAAACGATCAGCTTCAGCAAAAGCTTTATAATTTTCAGAAACTGTATGAGGAGGAACACCGTAAATTACAGTTCGGGAACAAAATCGAAATGTTCATCGACAGCTACACGAAAGGAAAATCAAGAAAAGATGTGGTGAAAGATTTTGTGAAACTTCTGGAGCAGGAAAAATTCCGTAAGCTGGGAGCCGACAAGGATGAAAGCAAACGGCTTCAGGTAGTGAAAAGAAAAATCACACAGCAGCTCAAAAAAGAAGAAGTGATCGAGAAAATCGCCGAGACCAACGAAAAGCTGGAAGAAAAGCGAAAAACCGACCGCGCCCTATGGATGAAAGTAGGACAACGGGTGCGCATTACAGGCAGCACGAGCGTAGGAACAATAGAAAAGATTTCAAGGAATAAAGTGATTGTGAATTACGGAACATTCAAGACCACGATCGATGCAGACGAGCTGGAAAGGATTTAAGCATTATCGATGACGATAAAGACAAAAATTACATTCGGGGATTTTCTACGATTTCATGTGAAAAATTCTTTGCTGAAGGTGATGCTTTTTGCTTTCATCCTCCTGGTCTTTTTTATCATGAAGGAATCGACGGATGGCAGCACAGAAAGGCAGATCATGGAATCGGCTGCGATGTGGTTTGCCATTCTGGTCCTGTTCATCGTCATCCGATCATTTTTTAGCATCAGATTTATTTTCAACTCGAACAGGAATATCCAGGAAAGCATTACCTATACCTTTACGGAAGCAAAAATTTATATTCAGGGAGAAACTTTCGAGGGTGATTTTGCATGGACGTCCGTTTATAAAGTAAAGGAGAAAAAAGACTGGTTCCTGATCTACCAGAATGCACAGGTCATGAATATGGTTCCTAAAAAGTTCTTTACCAAAGAGCAGGTTTCAGAGCTCAGAAATATCATTAAACATAATCATGTGAAATCAAAACTTAGAAAAGATTAATTTTTTAAATCACAACAAAGAAAGTGTTCAAAGCGGGAATATCTGTTTGAAAACTTTTTTTTACCCTTCCGGAAGATGAAATTACTTCGAAGGACAAATGATCAACAAACTTTCAATAAAAGCGAGCTACTTTTAATGTTTATTCAAAACAATTAGAGATTTAATAGAATTGGAACGGAATTATTATCTTCCAAAAAATATTTAATTAATATATTTGAACTGTTAAAAATAAATTCATGATGATTTCCGTAAAAAAAACGTTGTATTTATCAATTTTCAGTTTTCTTTTTATGGCTTTTGCCAAAGGGCAGAACAAAGTCCCTTTCGGTGTTGTAAAAGCTGAGGAAGGATATGCCATGGTGCGTGTTCATAAAGATGACTACCGGAAAATTATTGATAAAATCCGCATGAAAACCGGCGATGTTTTTATTTACCTAAAACCGGCTCCCGGCGAAACCGAATGGATCTGGATCAAATATCCCGAAAAAGATGACACTGATAAACCTTTTGTAAGATACGACAGCATCACCAAAGAAGGAATGGTGAATAAAAACCGTGTGGTTTTCATCGATCAGCTGCCACAATTCACTCCTTCAAAATCCAAAAACGGAAAATCACTGATCTTTACGGATGATACGAACCCTAAAATTCCGGGAAACCAGAGAACGAAAGTCATCATTGATGTGTACCCTTCCTACGCAAAACTTAAGAAGCAGGAAAAAGATGCGGACGGGAATATTGTTAAAATTGACAAAGTAAAATCCTGGGGTGTTGGTAAAGAGATTCCTGAAGGAATGACGGAAATAAAATCTATACGGGTTCAGCAGCCGGGAAGAGGCTCTGTTTTTGTGAGAGATGCCATTAAAAATATGTTCCAGCCCACCATGGATTTCAGCAATGTGGGTGTAACGGCCATCGACAACGATCATATTTTCCTTTATATGATCAATGGTTCCGGCGAAAATAAATACACAACGATCTGGACGATCAAACAGGGAAAAGTTCAGAGCCAGATCATTTACAAAAACCCTGAATAATTCATCAATTATCATTACTTTTGCTGCCGAAATGATTTTACTTTTGGCTCGTTGCCTTATGTTTAATCTTTCAGGAAAACGGTTTTGCTTAGCTGCAGATTAAAAGGGAATCGTGTGAAAATCACGAACTGTCGCGCAACTGTAAGTAACTGAAGTCTTTATTAAAAACCACTGTGCTGGCATGGGAAGGGAATAAAGATGTTACAAGTCAGGAGACCTGCCTTTTCCTTATCAAAAAAACTTTCGCGATCTGAAGTTTAATGACCTGTGAATGTCCGGAGATCCTTCTCTGCTCTTTCTGCTGTTCTTGAACCTGCCATTTCGCTTTAATTATAATGAATATGACTACAGAAGAAAGAATCGAAGCATCGGAAACGAGAATTTTCAAAGCCGTTTTTCCCAATACAACGAATCATTACGACACCCTTTTCGGAGGAACCGCGATGCAGCTCATGGATGAGGTTGCCTTTATCGCCGCAACGCGATTTGCAAGAAAACGGGTGGTCACGGTAAGCAGCGATAAAATCGACTTCAAAAGATCCATCCCCGCCGGAACGATCATAGAACTGATCGGGAAAGTCGTTCACGTGGGAAAAACAAGTATGAAAGTCAATGTGGAAATCTATACCGAACAGATGTATTCGTATGAAAGGGAGCGGGCTATTGTAGGCGATTTTACCTTTGTAGCCATTGATGAATTCAAGAAACCAATTCAAATATTATAAAGGTGCTCCGGCGGCCAAAGGCCGCCGGAGCCAATTTTCAAAATGTCTTTAATCGGTTTCGCCGGGCAAGCCCGCCGAAACCTTTTTTTAAGCATACAATCTGTGATATTTTTATAGTGAATTACTTTTATTTAGCTTTAAAAATCAATTCAATAGCAAAAAGACGTTTGCATAACATTTAAATTTATTTTAAAACTTTCTCCGTTTCCAGATTTTTAATAAGTAACAGCTGAAATGCTTCGCCCAGTTCATCAGACGCCCTGCTGATCGCATTTTCCAGCATATTTCGGATCTGTTTCTCGGTGACTCCCGCTTCGGTCCAGCTTTTTCCGGAAGTATGCGAGTTCAGGATAAAAGGCATGATCCGGTCTATTGCACAGGCAAAAATGGCGTCCGGCGTCTGTTCTTCTTCAAATTCCAACCATAGATTAAAAAATTCAGATCTTAAGGGTTCGTCTAAAATTCCGAAAATCTTCTGAGCGGAAATCTTTTCTCTCTCGAACTTGCCAACCATCGCCGCTTCATCAAAAAGGAATGTATCTCCGGCTTCGATTTCTACAAGATCATGAATGGAAAGCATTCTGACCACCCTCAGCAAATCAATATCTGCCCTGTTTTTGGCGTACGGAAAGAGGATCTGTGCCAGAATAATGATCTGCCATGAATGCTCTGCAGTGTTTTCCCTTCTTGTATCATCGGCATTAAAGTTTCTTCGCTGTACATTTTTCAGGGCATCAACAGCCAGGATAAAATCAATTTCTTTTTGAATCTTCATTTTTTTAATTTTCTTTATAATAATCGTTTATCGGATACATTTTGACATTCGTAATCCATTTATCATCAATAAATTCACGTTTTGTAACCTTCACTTTTTCTCCGCCTGTTGCATCTTCTTCCAATTCGTAGACTTTAAACAGACCTCTTTGCGGCAATACAGTATATTCGGTCGTTAAGTGCCAGCAGCAGCCGGATTTTGAATAGGTAATCAATCTTTTCCTTTCGGCATCCGTATTAAACATTCCGAGATTTTCATGAGCCAAAGCGGTTAATTCTTCGCTTAAGACAAACTTTTTTCGGGTACTATTATAGACGTACACATCATAAGACGGACCTCCGTAACCACTTTCGTTGCCGTTTCTGATCGCTAAATCTTCGGTTCCGTCAAAATTAAAGTCATCAAAAATCAGCGGACTCTGCTCGTTATACAGCTGGATAAAATTGACAGTCGGCTCCTGATTTTCGTTCAGGTAAAAATTAAGATTATCCGATTTCAGGGTCTGAATCAGCGCAGCAGTCTTTTTGTCATAAAGGTTTATGGTTGCTTTTCCTTCACATTCATCTTTACCGCATGTTTCGACACTGATCTTTACATTATAATCAGATGATCCGTCATCGATACGGAAGTGGTATTGGGCAGAAATACAGACTCCTGTAAATAAAAAAGGCAGTAAAAATTTCAGGCGTATCATATGTGTAATTTTAGAACAAGTTAAATTGCTACAAAATTAGCAGTTTTAATTCACAGTCTACCATAAACCTCCACTGTAATTTCAATTAAAAAGTTCCTTTTTTTAAAAAAAACTAGACTTTAAAAGACTTGAATCGATCATACAAAA
>JBMDXW010000400.1:0-2517 GCA_048594965.1 Chryseobacterium sp. | reverse complement strand
AAATTTCGCACCTGGACGTATCTTAGTTGCTGACAAATGTCTCTATGGTAGATTTTTTGTTTCTGTAGTTTAATGTCAATCACCCTGTTTTGTTCTTTATGCAAGAACTTCCCCACTTTATAAATAAATGGGTATAAGTATCTGTAAAACAGTGTTCATTAAACTTTCAGGATTTATTCACAGAGTTTTATATCGAAAATAAATGTTGTCTGTAGCGAGCCGTCAGATCTGCACATAACCACGGCATTACGGGACCAGGACTTCTGATCAGTATGGTGAGAAGATTTCATAATAATATATTTTGCTGGTGTGTTTATCAAATGTACGGAAAACTTACGATGATAAACATGACTGCAATCATAATGAAAAAAAGATTATTTGCTGTCCGGAACGAAGTTTTTTCTCGCCAGTTCTTTCCTGACCCGGCTCAGACTTTCCGGGGTAATTCCAAGGTATGAGGCGATCATCCACTGGGGAACTCTCAGAAGAAGGTCGGGATACATCTTAATAAACTTCATGTAACGTTCCTCCGCCGTTTCACCTAATAAAGAATTGATTCTGTCCTGAAGGCTTTTAATATGTTTCTGTAAAAGAATATCACTTTTTTCCAGGCTGTTCGGAAACTCCCCGATCAATTTGTTGATAAAATCAGGATGTAAAAGTAGAACCTCGGAATCTTCTACAGCTTCTATGTAATAAATAGATTTTTCGTTAAAGTAAAGACTGCTCCGGTCTGAGGTCAGCCAGCTCTCCGGTGCAAACTGGATAATGTGCTCTTTGCCGTTCTTGTCGATAGAATACATTTTAAGAAGCCCTTTTTCAACGAAATAGATGTATCGGCAAATTTCCCCGTACTGGAGAAGAAACTGGTTTTTCTGCACTTTTTTTACTTCATAATGCAGACTGCACATGTTCACTTTATCAACCGGAACGTCCAGAACTTTGGACAAATAGTTATTGATATTCTTCATGATACAATAGGATCTGCTGAAATGTGTTGATGGGAAGCATGGTGTATTACCTTTCCGTTTTCGATAACCAGGAACTGCGGACTTTCATGTCTGACCTGAAGTTCGGCTGCTATTTTATTCGATATCGGACGATAAGCCAGAAGATCAAGAAAATACAGTTCCGGCTTTACTTCCGAAGCGGTAATTTCCTTCTCAAAATTTCGTAAGACGGTCTTGCTGATAAAGCAGCTGGTAGAATGTTTAAAAATGCCAATCTTCCCGGTAAAAGAACGTTCCACCGCATTTTTAAGATCCTCTTCAGATTCTATATATTTCCATATCGGATTTTTCCCGGAATTTTCCTCCTTTCCTCCGAATATTTTATCAAAAAAACTCATACGCTAAATTGTTTTAGGTGATGATGAAGATGTTTATACTCCAGAAATCCCCAGTCTCTGCTTTCCATTTTCCCGAACAGCACATGCCGGTCCGGCAGATTTTTATTCCGGAAACACAGAATATACTCATCCAGTGTTTTCATCAGACTTTCTTTTTCTTCTTCAAAATCACACTCAAAATTAACAATAAGTTTTTGAAATGTCGGCATATTTCGGGGAATTCCGTTATTAAAAACCTGGATCTCCCATTTGGTGATAATCCCGATAGCAGAAAACATAAAATTGATTTCCGGCAATTCCACTTTTCTGAGCGGTACCCGGAGCACCTGGTTGCAGTGTCTCATCATCTGGCAGACGTTCATTTTCCCCCATCTTGGTTTTAAATTTTGATCCAAATGGTGAATCCTGGAGATTATTTCATTAAAAAAAACAGGATTGTGAAGACTTTTTTTCACCAGCCCTTTTCTTTCTTAAGATTTTCTATATGGGCAAAGTGATGATTGCAATGCCAGACGTACATTGCCAGACAATGTCTTAAGTCAAAATTTTTATCATGTTCCGGGTGATGAAAAGTTCTTTCAAACTGTTTATTGGTCATGCTCTTCAGAAGTGTTGTCCACCTCTGATGAACTCCTCTGATCATCCGCATCGCCGGTTTTACAGGCATAGTCAGACTGTCCTGAAGCTCTGCCCATTTGGCTTCATCATATGGTTTTATGGTCGGATTTTCTTCCGTTAGCGCCAATTTGAAACGGATGAAGCTGTTGGTATGGCTGTCGGCAATATGGTTTACAAGCTGCCTCACCGTCCAGCCTCCTTCCCGGTACTGGGTATCCAGCTGATCATCGGAGAAGTTTTCGATCAGGTTTTTAAGTCTTCCGGGAAAGTCTTTGATGACTTTTATATATTCATCCAATTTGATATCGCAGATATTTTCAGGCTCTCTATACCTGCCAATCGGAAATTTTTTATGTTCTGTATCGTTCATTTTTTTATTTGATTTAATATTTCTAGTAAAATAACGGCATCCTGATCCTTCAGGTAGTATAGCATTTTGTTTGTATAATGATCATCCTCGGAAAACAGGATAAAGTAATGATGGTAAGTTTTTGTTCTAAGTTGTTCCAAGGGGATTTCTTTATTAGCAAAACTGATTTTATCTGAAAAAA
>JBMDXW010000040.1:0-2929 GCA_048594965.1 Chryseobacterium sp. | reverse complement strand
CAGTTTTGTTTCAGTCTTTAGTTCAATGCTTGACACTCCAAAAGATGCTTTCAGTGATCCGGTAATAATTTCCCTTACCGATGGTCTCATGGGAATGTTTATTCAGAATATCCTGCAAAACCGGCACCCGGAAAATGTCATCGGCGGCCAGAAGTATAAAACAGCAGTTGAATATAAAAAGCTGGTTCAGCATCATTTCAGGAAATTCAAGCAGGTAAAAGAATATGCGGAACTACTGAATATCACGCCGCTTTATTTAAATGAAATGGTAAAAGAAATAACCGGTTTTTCTGCGGGCCACTGGATCAGGGAAGAAATTATACTGGAAGCGCAGCGTCTTTTGTACTACACCGATCTGGATATTAAACAGATTGCCGATCAGTTAGGCTATGCCGATCATGCCTATTTTTCAAGATTCTTCAAAAAGAATACGGGCCATACCGCTTCTCAGTTCAGGATTAAAAAACATTATTTGTCCAAGGATTCCCTTTAAATAGCCATCGCTTCCGTTTCTTTCCCTTGATAATTTTGTCACCGTAAATAATCAATAAAAACGGTATGACACACAGGAAAACAAAACAAGCCGGAACCTCCGGCAAAGAAATTATCCGGACAAAAAGATCATTGGCAAACGTTCTTTATCTATTGATCCTTTCGGTCTTTGCAGTTTATCTTACGATGGGAATCTCGCTGGGCGTTTTACCGGGATTCATCAAAAACGATCTGCCATTCGGAAACCTTGCCATTGGAATAACAGTCGGCCTCCAGTCGCTGGCTGCTCTGCTTACGAGAGCTTATGCCGGGAAGATCACCGATACGCTGGGATCCAAAGTAAGCCATCATCGCGGAGTCCTTTTAATTTTTATAGCTGGATTAATCTACCTTTCCGCCGGCTTTTCAGGAGATTTACCAAACCTGGCTTTAGGCCTGCTTATGATTTCAAGAATCGTTCACGGAATCGGTGAAAGTATGTTGGTTACCGGAGCATTAACCTGGGGGATCGGCCTTCTGGGAGTCGGAAATTCAGGGAAAGTAATGACCTGGAACGGCATAGCGATGTATGCGGGAATCGCACTGGGAGCATCGCTGGGTATCTGGGTTAAAGATCTTTCCGGGATTGTATTTCCGTTTGCCCTGATCGCTCTTTTATCGGTCGTAAGCGGGCTGTTTACCGGCAGATTGCCTGTGGTTGCAGCAGATCCTTCGCATATTCGTATTCCCTTTTACAAAGTGGTCGGCAAAGTGCTGAATCAGGGATCTGCTCTGGCTTTTTCATCGATAGGTTTTGCCTGCATTGCTTCATTTATAGGATTGCTTTTTGCGGATAAAAACTGGAGCGGCGCCTCACTGGGATTTCTCTGCTTTGGCGGGTCTTACATTGTGACGAGACTTTTTTTGCTTCTTACCCGGATAAATTCGGAGGGTACAAAGTAGCAATCGCTTCCTTTGCTGTTGAAATCACCGGGCAATTGCTCATCGGGTTCTCAACGTCAGGATGGATGGCCATCCTGGGGTGTGCCCTTACGGGAATCGGCTTTTCTCTGGTATTTCCGGCATTGGGAGTGTTGGCAATCAAAAAGGTTCAGCCACAAATGAGAGGAACTGCGTTAGGTGCCTATTCCGCCTTTTTTGATCTTTCCCTGGGAATCGCCGGCCCTGTAGCCGGGTTGATTGCAGGCGGTTTCAGTTATCAGTCAATTTATATTTTCGGAGCCATAAGCGGTTTATGTGCCCTGCTTGTTTTATGGAAAGATAAGAAAACCGTCCTTTAATCAGGATCATCTTAAAGCAGGCAGATCATCTTTAAAACACTAACCGGAATGCCGATGATTGCAGCATATTTTCCCTATTCAAAAAACGTCGAGAGGTTTTAGGTAAAACCCTTCGACGTTTTGAGTAAAACCTCTCGACGTTTTTGGGAAAACCTCTCGACGTTTTTACCGACCTCAAAATATGCAGGGTTAAGGCCGTTTAAACCAATGAAATAAGATGATTTTTAAAGGGTATATGATTTAAATAAAAACAACAGGACAAATACGGTCCCGGGTATGGCATTATTATTCTGCCAATTAATACCACATCGTGTTTATTTGGCTTTATTCTTGGACTGGTTCAGGCACCATTTCAATATAAAATATTATGAAAAAACATATCGTTATTGTCGGCGGAGGATTCGCAGGGGTAAACCTGACCAAATCCCTGGTGAATGACAGCCGTTTCAGAATTACTCTTGTCGATAAAAACAATTACCATTTCTTTCCGCCCCTTATCTACCAGGTGGCAACCTCCTTTATAGAAGCCTCCAACATCAGTTACCCTTTCCGGAAATTAATCTCAAATTATAAGAATGTGAATTTCCACATGGGCAGCCTCGTGAATGTGGATCATGAAAACAACATCCTGGAAACGGATCATGGTGCTTTGAAGTATGACTATCTCGTGCTGGCACTGGGAACCGAGTCTAATTTTTTCGGAATGGAGAATGTGAAGAAGTGCGCCTTACCGATGAAAACCATCGATGAAGCGCTTTATCTGAGGAATTATATGCTGCTGACCCTGGAGGAAGCGGCGAGAAATAAAAATGTAAAGGAAGCCCAGAAGCTCCAGAACATTGTGATCGCCGGCGGCGGCCCTACCGGTGTGGAACTTGCCGGGATGATCGCCGAAATGGGTTCCTATATTGCCGAAAAGGAATACCCGGAAATAAAGCTGAGCCTCTCTAATATCTATCTGATCGACGCTTTGCCTACCCTGCTCTCCCCGATGAGCAAAATGGCTCAGGAAGCGGCGTACGCAAGACTTAAAAAGCTGGGGGTGAAGATTATCCTTAATACGGCAGTCAAAGATTATGTAGACTGCAAAGTGATCCTGGGCGACGGGCAGACCATCGAGACGGAAACCCTGATCTGGACTTCCGGAGTCATCGGCC
>JBMDXW010000004.1:0-5470 GCA_048594965.1 Chryseobacterium sp. | reverse complement strand
CCCCAAAAAAGGAAGATTTTATGTATTTACCGACGCGGAAATCTATGAAATATAGTATTATAAGCTACTTAAGAATTTTTTTCATCATCAGATCAGTCTGTTCCTCGTTCCCCAAACGGAAAATATGCTTATCAAATTCTTTAAAAAAATAAAATTTTATTAAAGGCTTCCGATGCAAGATGCACCTGTACGGTCCAGTCGTCCGCAGCATCACTTCCTGCATCATCCGAGATATATTTCAGGCAAAGAAAGGGGATTTTTTCCTTCATCGCGATAAGGGCCAGCGGGTAAGCTTCCATATCGACGATATTGTAATCTCCTTCGGAGTGGTTCATTTCGAAACTATCGCCGCTTCCGCAGATGCCTTCAGGCAATCCTTCTTTCTTAAGACCATATTCCAGGACAGGAGGAACTCCCGACAGCGGGGTTTCATATAAACTGAATCCCAGCCCTCTGACATCCATATCGCGCTGGATAAATTTTGTACAGCAAACAACGTCCCCTTTGTGAAATCCTTTGCTTCCCGCAGACCCAAGATTAACGATCAGTTCAGGTCTCCTCCGGTGAATTTCCTTCGTGAGTTCTATTGCGGCATTTACTTTTCCGATGCCGGTAATAAGCTTATTTTTATCGTTGAAAACCTGTCCGGCCTCAGAATCTAATGCAAAAACAAAGAGGGTTTTATCTAAAGGAAAATGAAGAAGTTCATTTATTTTGATCATGAGAATTAATTTTTAGATTGGAAATATTTAATTAAATGCTGCAACCATCGGCATCGCAGGAATTTTCGCCGGAAGACAGATTTTTTAGCGGGGATACCGTCTCATTGTAAGTCTGCCGGAGTGCACTGATAAAAAACTCAACAGGCTGTGCCCCCGAAACGGAATATTTTCCGTTTAAGATAAAAAATGGCACTCCTGAGATGCCATGATTTCGGGCTTCTGAAAAATCCTTCTCGACTTCGTCATTGTATTTCTCTGATGTTAAAACTCCTTTGGCCTCATTCGCATCGATTCCTAAAGATTCTGCAATGGCAACGAGGGTCTCGGTATCCCCTACATTTTTACCATCGGTAAAGTGAGCAATAAAAAGAGCTTCCTCCATTTTATCGGCGATGTCATATTTTTCCGCTAAATGCAACAATTTATGAGCAGGAAAAGTATTGGTAATCAAAGCTTTTTCAAAATTAAAATCAATTCCTGCCACCTTTCCCATTTCTGTCACCTGCCCGATCATCTGTTTTGCCTGAGCTTCCGGAAAACCTTTTTTCTCTTTAAAATATTCAAACGTGGTTTTTGTTTCATCCTGATTTAAAGTCGGATCCAGCTGGAAGCTTTTCCACTCTACGTTTACTTCATCTTTGAACGGCAATGTTTTCAGTGCTTCTTCAAAATTATTTTTCCCGATATAGCAAAACGGACACATGACATCCGACCAGATTTCTATCTTCATATTCTTCTTTTTTTCTTATTTTATTTAATTTTTTATTTTTCTGCTAAAGATAAGATGAGCAGCCAAAGCTAAAATCCCCATTGAAAAGCCCACAAAACAGACTCCTCCCCATTGTGCATATTGCCATGCCACCGAAGCCAGCCAGGTTCCCAAAGATCCGCCGATAAAATAGGATACCATATAAACCGTATTGAGTCTGTTAACAGCATTTGACCGGATAAGGAAATAATTGGTCTGGTTCATAATGTGACTCGACTGAACACCCAAATCTACCAAAATAACTCCTGCGATCAGTCCCCAGTATGTTGCTCCTGCAAAATAAGTAAACCCCCAGCTTATCAGAACTACCATTAGTGCATATAGAATAATCCTGTTAAGATCCATTATCTTCTGAAGCTTCCCTACTCTTGCAGCAGCCAGTGCTCCAACGGCGCCGGCCAGTCCGAAACTTCCGACCACCGATGAACCCGCATTAAAAGGAGGCTTTTCCATATGGAAAACAAGTGTGGTAAACAGCGCACACATTGATCCGAAAGCCATAGCCCCGCGAAAAGAAGCTAACCTTAAAACAGGCTGAGTTCTGGCAAGGTGAAATACCGACTTCATCAATTCTCCATACGTTCCCCGGAAATTGGGATAAACTTCCGGAAGCCATAAATATACTGCTATCCAAACGAAAATCATCATTCCTGAAGCAATTCCGAACATGGCTCTCCAACCCCAAACTTCGCCTACGATCCCTCCAATAAAGCGGGACAAAAGGATCCCGAGAAGCAATCCGGACATTACAAGCCCTATATTCGATGATTTTTCTTTATCTGAAGATAATTCCGCGGCCATAGGAACAAACAGCTGGGGAATCACCGATGTTGCACCGATGAGTAAACTTGCGGTGTAAAGCATCCACAATTCTTTAGCAAATGTAATCCAGAGCAGTGATAAAAATACAAGGAGAAGATCAATGAGAATCAGTTTTTTACGAAAAAGCTTATCGCCCAGAGGTACGATGAGTAACAGGCCGGCAGCGTAACCCAGCTGCGTGAGTACCGAAATTTTACGGGCTGCCGATTCCGAAACCCCGACGTCTTCAGAAATAAGCGACAGTAACGGCTGATTATAATAAATATTTGCCACGACAAGTCCGGAAATAACGGTCATTAACCAGATCACGGTTCGCGAAACACCACCGGAAGAATTCAGATGCATAGATTTTATTTAAGAATTTGCGAATTTGCCATACAAAATTACTTATTTCAAAAGAAATTAAAATGATAATTTTATCGGTTTTAGCGATCTTACCTATTGACGGCAAACCATTGGCGGAAATTAATTTATCCTGAACTTTGCAGCATGAAAATCATCCCATTAAAAGAAGGCAATTTCTCCATCAGCAAAACAAAAGATTTTACACTGCTTACGGAGGAAAATTATGCTTCGGTCAAAGGAATCAAAATGTCCGTGACTCCCTTTCTTATTATTACTGATAATGATGTGATTCTTCTCGATGCCGGAATAGGCTGGAAAGATCACGACGGAAAAAATTTACTCCTCAACCAGCTTGAAAAAGAAGGACTAAAGCCAGGACAAATTACAAAGATCTTGCTGTCACACCTTCATAAAGATCATATTGAAAATACGATAACGCGGACAGAGAGAGGATTTGAGGCAACCTTTCCCAATGCTGAAATTTATATTCAGAAACGCGAACTCGATTTTGCGTTGAACAGCCGGGGAAATCATTCTTTCGATTTCGACACGCTGGAGAAACTCATCAGTCTCAATCAGATTGTATGGATGGAAAAAGACAGCGGATATATTACTGATGAAGTATATTATGAGGTAGTTGGCGGCCACACTCCCTTTATGCAGGTTTTCAGGATCAGAGAGGGAAATGAAACCGTATTTTACGGTGCCGACGATCTTCCTCAGGAATCATATTTAAAATATCACCTTGCTTATAAAAGTGATTTCGACGGAAGAAAATCGATGGAGCTTCGGCTGAAGTGGCAAAAGGAAGCTATGGAAAATCACTGGAAAATTTTGCTGTATCATGATCTGGATATTTCCGTTCTTCAGCTATAGTAGAAAAAAATGGTTTAAATTTCATTAAACCATTTATAAATATCAACTGTCGATGCAATATTCAATTTTTTTCTCAGCCTGTTTTTTCTGTTCTGGATCGCTTTGGGAGTAACAAATGTATAGGTTGCAATTTCCTTTGTCGTTAAATTCAGCTTCAGATAAATACAGAAAATAAGTTCAGAATTTTTTAAATTGGGCTGAATATCAGACAATTTCTTAAAAAAGTCAGGATCCACTAACCTGAATTTGCTCAACAGACGTGGAGAATTTTCTTTTGCCAATGCCAAAATCTCATCCTGCACAAAAATCTTTTGGTTTAAATCTTCTAAATTGAATTCAGTCTTTTCGTTTTTCATAATATTTTCTCATCTCTACTAATTCCTGCTGCTTTTATTAAAGCTTAAGCATTACATTCTTCGCATCTTCTTCACTACAGTTTAGTCTGCTTTGGAAGCTTCTATTTTATGCTTGATATTTATCTTTTCTGAAAATTGGCCTGCTTTTAGTAGTCATTACGTTTTTCCTGCTATTGTATTTGTCGTTAAATATTTCCCCGGAATAGGGATAATATTTAAATAAAGACAAAGAAAGAAAAAATGATTAAAATTTTCCTTAATTAAAATACCACATACATACCACGCCAGTTTTTCTAATGCTGTGTTTTAGCCTTTACATCAGGTTGTTTACAATATTTCAATAATCTGAGAACAAAACTAAAGTTTTATAAATTTGTTTTTTATGATTATAATCAATAGGAATGAAAAATGTGAGTTATATTTATTATGAAACACATAAGAGATTAACTGACAACGTATAGCGTAATAGGCTGTGGTATGGTTATGGTATAATAGGCTTTGCTTTATTTACCGCATTTATTTTTAAAATTAAAGAATAAAGTTGATTAAATATGGAAGCCAGTAATATGCGTACATCGAAAAAATTACTGTTTTTTTCCGAATAGCTTTAAAATCTTTTCAAATGTATTGATATTCCTGCTGGTAAACTGATCTTTAAAGTTCTTTCTCCCTAAGATTTTCCCAAATTCGGAATCCAAGGTATTTCCTTTCGGAACCTGCCAGTAAAAGTTTTCATTTACGATTTCAGCCTGCTCATTTTCCGTCTTCGGGGATTTTATAAACGCTTCCATTAAAATGTTTTCAACGCCTTTATTTCCCACAAAAGCATAGCGGTGAAGTTGGTCATCCTTCTCAAAAGGATTGCCAGACCAGATTTTTTCCGTCTGTTTATCCGTTTTAATGAACAGAAAAGCTTCGTAAGAAAAATGATCCGACATTGCTTTTTCGAGAATCTGCTTTAGTTCTTCCTGATTTTTGTCTGATGAAAAAACGATGTTACCGGAAGCTAAAACAGAGCTTACGTCACTCATTCCAGCCTCTGAGAAGACCTGGCAGACTTCAGCCATTTTCATATTCGTTCCTTTTACGTTGACACCGCGAAGAAATGCACAGTATTTCATTTTATAGTAGCGTTAAATTTACTTAGGTTAAAATATCACTGTGTTTCAGTCAAAATTAATCAATTCTTTCATACAAATTATAATCTGATCCTGACGGTTTCAGAAAGTAAATTTTTTGAATGAGCTTATGGCTGCTTTTAAGATGATCCCGGACCCTGAATTCTTTTATCAGCTTATAATGTCTTGCAAAGTATTCGGCATTTTCCGTCTTGTACAGGTTTTTGTAGGACAGTATATATTTGGGGGTTCTTTTCTTTATGGTATTGATGCGGAAATTCACTTTATCTTTTTGGATCTCATGCTGAATCTGTTTATCTACCAATCCAACTTCATCAATGGTCTTCAAACCTGAAAAATAAGGAATATAACCGGCCGGCTCAAGAAAGATCCACTGGCTTTTATCCTTTTCATACGTATTCAGAAACAATCCGATATTCCTCCTGTAGTTCCATTCACCAT
>JBMDXW010000399.1:0-4746 GCA_048594965.1 Chryseobacterium sp. | reverse complement strand
TCACCATTGACCATACGCCCGAAATATATTCAAAAAAAATCCTGCAGGTCATTGCAGGAATATAGTCATTCGTTAAAATCGGTTTATTGCAGCTTTTTGGCCATGTAATCGCTTTCATTTCCCAGGCGGTCGATCGCTTTGATGGCTACGGCATTCAGTGTTTTTCCGTCTCTGGACTTTGGGATTTCCCTGGAAAGCTGGTCAAGGGTAAGGATCTCGGTTTCCCAAACCCCGTTATATTGAGTAAACAGCACCCACTTGAAGACCTCTTTGATATTTTTTGTGCTCCAGCTCACCTGCGCTGAACTTCCATTATCTTTAATGAACAAAGTCGGCATCTGCAAAGGAACAGATTTCAGCCAGCCTGTTTTCGGAACCAGGGCTTTTTCTTTGTAAGGTCCGTTTTTAAGCATAGACAGCATTCCGGCATTTTTAGTCAGCCCGGCTATGCTCCAGTGTACTTCGCCGGCATCATTGCCGAGGACCTGTCTTGAGATCTCGATCTGCTCCCTGATTTCCGCAGGACGGTCGGAAGCACGGATCTCGACTGTATTCAGACCCGGCCAGAGATGACGGTTCATGGTATTTTCAGATTTCCACCATCTCAGCAAGGCTTCAAACGGCTGCCCTTTCGATTGCACCGGCCAGTACAGCTGGGGCGAGAAATAATCTACCCAGCCTTTATTTAACCATAATCTGGCATCAGCATACAGCTCATCATATTGGGAAGAACCGACGATTCCTTCCGGATAACCGGGTTTCCAGATCCCGAACGGGCTGATCCCGAAGCGCACATAGTTCTTTTCCGCATGGATTTCTTTATAGATCCTTTCCACGAATTTATTCACATTATCTCTCCTCCAGTCGGCCCTGGACAATGTCCCTCCGTTTTTTACGTATTCGGTCCAGGTGGCATTATCCGGGAAATCGGCTCCCCGGTTGTAGGTCGCGTAGGGATAAAAATAGTCATCAAAATGAACGGCGTCAATATCGTATCTTTTGACAATATCTTTTACTACATTGGAAACGTGGCCCTGGGTCTTGGGATTCGCAGGATCAAACCAGTACATTCCGTTCTTTAGCCTGATCACTATATCCGACAGTTTATTGACCATCGACAGGCTGTTCGGAGAACCTCCGTTGGAATGATGCGCGCGGTACGGATTCAGCCATACATGGAGTTCCAGACCTCTTTTATGGGCTTCCTCGATCCAGAACTGCAGCGGATCATAATTGGGATAAGGTGCCGCGCCGGTCTGCCCGGTCAGGAAATAAGACCAGGGCTCGATCGTACTTGTGTATAAAGCATCTGCCGACGGCCTCACCTGGAAGATCACGGCATTGAAATTATTATCTTTCAGCATATCCAGCATGCTGACGGCTTCCGCTTTCTGCTGATCTACGGACAGGTTGTTTCTGGAAGGCCAGTTGATATTGGCAACACTGGCAATCCATGCTCCGCGGAACTCCCTTTTGATCTCGGGAAGATCCGTTCTGAAAGTTTCTTCAGGCGGAATCATAGCAACAGGTTTTGGACCTGGCGGCGGCGTTGTATTATTGTTGGTCTTTGCTGTGTTTTTTTTGGGGGTGGAAGCTTTTACTGCGTTATTCTGGGTTGAACAGGACACCATTGATGTAAAAAACCCTGATAATATAATTAGTTTTAAGTAATTTATTCTCATATCTGCAAAACTACATTAATTTATTTTGTTGATTTAAATTACAATAATAAAATGAAAAATTATTGTTTTTAACGCTAAGGTCGCTAAGTTTTTTTTACTACTAGCTCTTTTTAAGTTCGCTAAGGCATTCTACTTAGAAAAGAGCGCGAAGAATCTGATTTTCTTTTTAATCGCAAAGGCAGACGAAGGCTTTTTTGACTACCAATTGCTTTTAAGATAAACGAAGCCGCTTCGCTTAGCATTGTAAGACAAGGAAGTAATAAAACTTGTATTACTTCAATAAATGAAATGCCATTGTTTACCTTGAAATAGGTAGCATCCTATACAAAAAACTTTGTATTGCTTTGCGATTGAATAAAAAAGTTCCGGAAATTCAGTGTTTGGTGCATAATGAAAGTGAAAATCCTTCGGGAAGAAGTTTAGAATTTAGCTTCCGCTGATTTTGCAGATGGCGCGGATCTTTTTAATTCAGAGGTACTTCTCTGTATTATTTAAATAAAAAAAGCTCCGACAAATCGGAGCTTTGTATGTATAATGGGTTGATTACGCTTTTGCAGATCTTTCCAGTCTTTTTCTTTCTTCTTCGGAAAGGATTTTCTTTCTCATTCTGATGAAGTTCGGGGTTACCTCAATGGCTTCGTCGCCCTGGATGTATTCCATACATTCTTCAAGAGAGAATAAGATTTTCGGTGCTACTCCGGTATCTTTATCTTTACCGGCAGCTCTCATGTTGTTCAGCTGTTTGGCTTCCACAATGTTTACAACCAGGTCACCCGGCTTGTTTTGTTCACCGATGATCATTCCTGCGTAGATTTCCTCTCCCGGATCTACGAAGAACTTGCCACGGTCCTGAAGTTTGTTGATGGAATATTCGGTAGCAGGTCCCTGGGTTTTGCTGATCAATACGCCGTTGTTTCTTCCCGGGATCGCACCTTTGAAAGGCTTGTATTCCGTGAAACGGTGTGCCATGATGGCTTCTCCCGCAGTTGCAGTCAACATCTGGGAACGCAATCCGATCAGTCCTCGGGAAGGAATCTCGAATTCCATGTGCTGCATTTCCCCTTTGGTCTCCATGATGTGAAGGTCTCCTTTTCTCTGTGTCGCCAGGTCGATTACTCTTGAAGCGTACTCTTCAGGAACGTCTACCACCAAAGATTCATAAGGCTCTAATTTCTCGCCGTTTTCATCTTCTCTGAGGATTACCTGTGGCTGACCGATCGTCATTTCGTATCCTTCTCTCCGCATGGTTTCAATAAGAACCGACAAGTGAAGAATCCCTCTACCAAACACAAGGAAGGTATTGGCATCATCCGTCTGCTGAACTCTTAAGGCTAAGTTTTTCTCCAACTCTTTGGTCAATCTTTCTTTCAGGTGGTTCGAGGTAACATATTTACCGTCTTTACCGAAGAAAGGGGAATTGTTGATGGAGAACGTCATGTTCAGGGTAGGCTCATCGATGGCCGTTCTTTCCAATGGTTCAGGGTTCTCAAGGTCTACGAAAGAATCACCGATCTGGAAAGCGTCGAAACCTACTACGGCACAGATATCACCTGCCTGCACTTCAGTTACTTTTTTCTTTCCTAATCCTTCAAAAACGTATAGTTCCTTTACTTTTCCTTTTACGATTTTACCGTCTGCCTGGGCAAGACCGATCCACTGGGATTCTTTAAGCTCACCTCTGGTCACTTTACCGATAGCGATTCTTCCCAGGAAAGAAGAATAATCCAGGGAAGTGATCTGCATCTGAAGATTTCCTTCCGTTACTACCGGAGCAGGAACGTATTGCAGGATCCCGTCCAATAAGGGTAAGATATCTTCAGTCTGCTCAAGAGACGTATTGAACCATCCCTGTTTTGATGAACCGTAGAACGTGGGGAAATCCAATTGCTCTTCGGTAGCATCAAGGTTGAAGAACAGGTCGAATACCTGGTCGTGAACCTCATCCGGGCGGCAGTTTGGCTTATCTACTTTATTGATTACCACCAATGGTCTTAGTCCTAATTCCAGTGCTTTCTGAAGTACGAATCTGGTTTGTGGCATCGGCCCTTCGAAGGCATCCACCAACAGGATCACCCCGTCTGCCATTTTCAATACTCTTTCTACCTCTCCTCCGAAGTCGGCGTGACCGGGTGTATCAATTACGTTAATTTTCGTGTCTTTATAAGTAACAGAAATATTCTTGGATAAGATCGTGATCCCTCTTTCTCTTTCAAGATCGTTGTTATCCATAATTAACTCCCCACTCTCCTGATTTTCTCTGAAAATATTGGTAGCGTGGATGATCTTGTCAACCAGGGTCGTCTTACCGTGGTCAACGTGTGCGATGATCGCAATATTTCTAATGTTTTGCATAAAAGATTTTTACGGGTGCAAAAGTAGTGATTTTTAATGAAATACTCGCTAATAAGTTTTGTTAATTAACAAATTCATAATGAGAAAATTAAATTATAAGAAAGTTTAAATATAAAATTTTATACGTCAGGTTCTGTCGCTGGCTGCTTGTACTTTAGCCGTATAAATTTCTTGCAAGGAATATATAATTCATTATTAACTATTTAAAAATTAAAAAATGTCAAAACAAATTCAAGATCTTCAAACCGGAGAGTTTATTACGTTAGTTCCTGTTACACAATGGTATAACGGAGACACCATGTCTGATACTTATGTTGATAATATTCTTTATTTTAAGGGCGGATCCAATGAATCACCTTACTATAAAAGATATATTGAAGACCATATCAATGTAAAATGGTTTGGGGCAAAAGGTGATGGTATTACCGATGATACCGCCAGTATACAGCATGCATTTAATTATCTGATTGATATTCGGGAGTACAAAAATATTTCTCCCCGTTCTTATGATTTGTGCTGTGTCATTCCGGATGGAAAATACCTGATTAAAAGCACATTATTGTTCCCGGCATTCTGTACATTGAAAGGAGAATCAAGAGATGGGAGCATACTTTATACCGACAGGAGTGATATTTCGCTTCTTTTTATTTCAGAAGACGGAACGCCTGTTAATCAGCGTAAAAGATCTACGGCGGATCATTTAGAGGAATAT
>JBMDXW010000398.1:0-15553 GCA_048594965.1 Chryseobacterium sp. | reverse complement strand
ATCTCTTCCCAGGCCAAGATCCGGACCGCCAAGATACACCGCATTCATTTTAGAATTCTTCATATCTGCGCCCACTCTCCATCCGTAGAACGAATTATCACCCAGTTTAGTCGCCTCAAGAAGGTATTTCTGAAGATCGTTAAGATTTTTGATCGCATCGATTTTCGCCAAATCCCCTTTAATCGGAGCCAGGCCTTCTGCGTTTCTTTTCCCCGTATCCATAAACGAAGCGTAAAGATTCTGAATTTTCTGTCCCTCGGAGCCGGCAGGATAAGATTCTGATAAAATTTTATTTAAAATATCCAGCGAAGAATCATCCACATTTTCTCTCAACGCATTGAAAGATCCCCAGCTCGCCTTATCGGATGGAATCTGAGTCGTTTTCACCCAATTTCCGTTTACGTAGCTGAAAAAATCATCCTGCGGACGTACCGATTTATCCATATAAGACAAATTGATTCCTTCTTCTTTTACCTCTTCTTTCGCAGGTTCTGCGGCAACCTCTTTTACCGTTTCAGGTTTCTGAGCACCTGCCGTCTTTGCCGTACCACATGAATTTAAAAATACAAGCCCCGAAAAGGCCAGTATCCCGATATTTAACTTTTTCATTAAAAATATTTTTGATTTTACACAAACTTACCAAATATACAAATTTTAGTGATATATGTTTATGGTTCACATTGAGAGTTGAATTTGCTAAAATTTCACAATATGCTTTACAAGTAATATCATGAAATCAGGTTGATTATTTTTAAATTTATTATTTATCAAACAAAAAACCGCTCATTGCTGAACGGTTTTTTTATAATTGAGTATTTATTACCAGATTTTAATTCTGTCTTCCGGCTTTTTATACAATTTATCTCCCTCTTTTACATCAAAAGCTTTATAGAAGGCATCAACATTGATGATCGGTCCGAAGCTTCTGAAATATCCAGGAGAGTGCGGATCGGTTTTCACCTGATTTACCATGTATTTCTCGCTGGATAAAGTTCTCCACACGGTAGCCCAGCTCAGGAAGAATCTCTGATCCTGTGTATAACCGCTGATCAATCCAGGGTTTCCTTTGTCTTTAAGATACATCTGAAGAGCATCATAAGCGATATTTACCCCACCAAGGTCGGCGATATTTTCACCATTGGTAAAGATTCCGTTTACGAAAGTTCCTTTTACAGGCTCATATTTATCATATTGTGAAGCAAGCGCTTTGGTGGCCTTTTCAAAATTCGCCTTGTCTTCAGGCGTCCACCAGTCTACCAGGTTTCCGTCTGCGTCAAACTGTGCCCCTGAGTCATCAAATCCATGGCTCATTTCATGACCGATTACAGCTCCAATACCTCCGAAGTTCACCGCTGCATCAGCTTTAGGATTGAAGAAAGGCGGCTGAAGAATTGCTGCCGGGAATACGATTTCGTTGTTTACCGGGTTGTAGTAAGCATTTACCGTTTGTGGTGTCATCCCCCATTCAGATTTGTCTACCGGCTTTCCGATTTTGGCTAAATCCTTATTGTACTGCCATTCAGTGATGTTCTGAAGGTTTGAATATAAATTTCCGCCTTTAGATTCAGGAACGATGGTTAATTTGGAATAATCTTTCCATTTGTCGGGATAAGCGACTTTCACGGTGAACTTGTTCAGCTTCTGCATTGCTTTTTCCTTGGTGGTAGAAGACATCCATGCTAAATTATTGATGTGTACGGCAAAGCTCTTCTTTAAATAATCGATCAGTTCCACCATCTGTGCTTTTGCCTCTGCAGGGAAATATTTTTCAACATACAGTTTTCCGAAAGCTTCGCCCAGCGTTCCGTTGATGAGCTCATAACCTCTTTTGTTTAGTGCTCTCTGCTCCTGCTGACCTCTTAAATATTTACCATAAAAAGCAAATCTCATATCTCCTAATTTTTCACTCAGGTAAGAGGCACTTCCATTGATCATGTGGAATTTAAGATAATCCTTAATCACCGGAAGGTTCTGTGCATTGATGAATTTATCTAAATTCTTGTAATATCCCAATTCGCCGATAATTACCTTATCTGTATTTACGCCAACTTTACTAAGGTAAGCCGGAAGGTCTACATTTTTAACCAGCGCCTTCAGTTCAGCCATGGTTTCCGGATTGTACTGAAGCGTATTGTCGCGGCTCTGCTCGTTGGTAAGATACGTTTTAGCAATGCTTTTTTCGTACTCAACAATACCTTTTGCGGCAGCGTCGGCATTTTTGTATCCTAATTCTTTCAGCATCGAAGCTACGTATTTCGTGTATTCGTTGAGAGCTTCGGTATTTTTGTCGTTTACTTTCTGGTAATAGTCTCTTCCTAAACCTAAAGATGCGTCTCCTAAATAAACGGCGTTCATTTTAGAATCTTTCAGATCGGCATCCACACCCCAGCCATAGAAAGTGTTTTCACCTTCTTTAGTCACAGAGATCAGGTAGTTCTGAAGATCATTTACCGTCTTGATAGCATCGATCCTGTTCAGATTAGCCTGGATCGGTTTGATTCCGTCGGCATTTCTCTTGCTGATATTCATGTACGTTGCGTACAGATCCTGGATTTTCTTACCTTCGGTTTCGTCTGCAAATTTATCTTTCAAAAGAGAATTGAGGATGGTCATTGAGTTGTTGTCCGTATCGTCAGCCAGCTTGTTGAAACTTCCCCAGGTCGGTTTATCGGAAGGGATTTTAGCAGTCTTCATCCATGTACCGCTCACATAGTTATAAAAATCATCCTGCGGACGTACCGATTTGTCCATAAGACTCAGGTCCAGACCTTTATCGGTATTCTGCGCGTTCACGTTCTGTGAACAGATCCCGGCTACTAACAGCAGAGAAAGCGTAAGTTTTTTCATTATAATTACAATTTATACAATAAGTGTAACATTATTTTAATTTGTTACTTTTAAGAAAACAAATTTAATTAAATATTAAGAAACTGCGATTCTTTAACATTTCCTTTTCGTTTGAGGAATCCCCAGGCCTGCATTTCTCCTTTTAGAGCACGTCTCAGGCTTCGGAACAAAACGATGTACATCAGCCATCTGTAGCCGAATCGCTGCGGAATGACATACAACAGATTGACCATTTTTTCTCTTTGCATGATAAAAGCAATCAGAGCCAAAGATGCATCCACCAGAAGAAAAATTAAATAATAACTGAAAATCCTTCCGCCGTTTCCTGATAAAATGCCAAAAAACATGATAAGGTCAGCCATAGGCGAAAAAAACGGAATGATGTACTGAAACAGTAGAATATTGGGCATCGCCCACAATCCCAGTCCTTTGTATTTCGGGTTGAGAAAAGTGTGTTTCTGTTTCCAGAACATCTGCATGATGCCGTAGGTCCATCTGAATCGCTGTTTTAAAAATTGCTTTACGCTTTCCGGCGCTTCCGTAACTGCAACAGCCCGGTTTTCATTGGCAACGGTATATCCTTTTTTCAGAATTTTCACGGTGATATCACAATCTTCTGCCAGCGTATCGGAAGAATAGCCTCCTGCCTCAACAACTGCAGCCTTCCTGAAAGCTCCTATTGCGCCCGGAATTACTGTAATGGCATTGATATTGGCATACGCTAGCCTGTCAAAATTCTGGCTGGTGGTATACTCTATTGACTGCCATCTGGTAAGCCAGTTTACTTTATTCCCGACTTTTACATTTCCGGCCACCGCCGCAATTCTTTCATCCGGATCTGAATTTAAGAATCTTGCTATCAAATATTTTACGGCATTGTATTCCAGCTTTGTATCCGCATCTATACAGACTACATACTCTGCATCAGACTGAGCAATACCATAGTTGAGAGCGGTAGCTTTTCCACCATTGGTTTTGCTTAAAATTTTAAGATTCGGATGAGCAGTAAATTCGGCTTTTGCTGTCTCATAGGTAGAATCTTTGCTTCCGTCATCGACCATTATAATATCGAAATTCGGATACGTCTGTCTCAGCAGGTTATGCAGAGAAGAAACAATATTAACCTCCTCGTTGTAAGCAGGAACAATGATCGAAACTTTCGGATAAGACTCCATCACAGGAAATTCTCCCAGTTTTTTTCTTTTTTCTTTTCCTTAAAAGCCCAGTACAGCATAATGATAAGACGTATCAAGCCCAATCCGATAAAAATGGTAAACAGGGACACCAGAAAATGACTGATTCCGTAGATAACCGCTGCGAGAACGAGGTTCAGCTGCATGATGTAGTATGATTTTGTTTTCGGAACTTCAGGCATCAATTCCGCCTTGTTTTTGTGGAGTATGGTCGAAAGATTGGTAAAATGATATCCCTGTTTGCGAAGGGCGGGAATTAAAATCTTTAAAGCTTTGACCGTTTCCTCCCGGGTTTCGCCGCCCGCATCATGGAGGAGAATGATATTTCCTTTTCTCTGCTTTAAGCCTTCGAAAACACGCCTTACGATTTCATCAGCTTTTATGCCGGGCTGCCAGTCTTCCGGGTCGATATTTTCGCCGATATCCAGGTAATTCTGCTGTCTGGCCAGCGCTACCGGAACGATTTCCTCGGAGGTGGTCGGCTCGGAATCTGCATTATAAGGTGCCCTGAAAAGAATGGTGCTGTGTCCTGTAATACATTCGATCAGAAGCCTGGTGAGCTTCATTTCCATCAAAGCCCTTTCCGGACTTACTTTGGCCACGTTCTCATGCGTAAAAGTGTGGTTTCCTATTTCGTGACCTTCACGGTAAATTCTCTTCACCAAAGGAAGATTTCGTTCCGCATTAAGCCCTACCAAAAAGAATGCTGCGGGAACATGGTATTTTGAAAGAACGTCTAGAATCTGCGGAGTATAGGTTTCATCAGGTCCGTCATCGAATGTAAGAACAAGATCTTTCTGGGGCGCCTCTCCATATTTTTTCACTTCGTAAGAGCTTGGGTAGATGATATAATTTTCGTCGGTAATGATCTTTTCTTTAGGATCTACCTCAATATTTATTTTTCCGTCATGCGGGGTATTCAGGACATCAAGCACTTCACCGTCACCGATGTAGTCGACCATAGTCTGCCCTTTTACATTCTCCAGTGTTTTTAAGTTTAATTTTGAAAGCCCTGCAAAGGTGAGATCTTTATCATAAAAATTCCAGATGCGGCTGTCTTCACTGCCCAGTCTCCAGAGTGCGGTTCCGGCAAGAGGATATTCCGAAGAAAAACGCATGGTATTGAAAATTGATGCGGCATCATTGAAGAATACCGTGTGGGTATTATTTTTTGAGTCTTTGTAGGAGTAATTTAAGTTAAATGTATTGTCGTCAAAATTGATATCTGCTTTGCTGGCACTCGCTTTGGTGATGGCTTCCATGTATGTCAGTGAGCTGTTGTCATCTTTATTGGTACTCCAGTCGTAACCGTAAGCTCCCAATCCTAAAATAATTTTGCTGGGTGAGGTTTTCTTTAAAATCTTTCCGGTCTGTGCCTCGATCCATTTTTGGGATGAAACAGGTCCTGCGTCATTATCAGCAGTATATTCATCATAAGCCATCAAGACAAAATAATCCACATACGGGTCGAGCTTCTGAATATTGTAGTCGTCATTATCTGTCATAAGATCCAGGGAAACCAGAAGGTTGCTCTGTCTGAAAGTGCCGGAAAGCTCTTTCATAAAAGCAATCAGGTATTCATCAGAGTCAAGATTGATATTTTCAAAGTCAACGTTAATTCCTTTGAAATTAAACTTCAGACATTGTTTTTTCAGCGTCTGAATAAGCTGTGTTCTCTTCTGTGGATCCTTCAGTACCTTTCCAAGACCTTCCGGACGAAATTCCTGCTCAAAATTATTACTCAGCATCGGCATTGCCGCAACACCGGTCCTTTTAATAATTTTATAGCCGTCATCATCTACATTGGTTTTCAGGGCACCGGTTTTAGGATCGATAAAAAACCATTCCGGAAACACCAGATTGATGTGCTTGATGTTTCTTTTTAAAGACATGAGCGACTGCGGGTCCCACGCCACATAGAACGCCGAACGGATGCCCCCGGGAAACTGCTGCCAGTCCTTATTCTGATTTTTAAGTCTTTCGGCTCTCGCTTTTTCGATTTTAGCAAGATTGGTGTGCATTGTTTTTTCAGAAATAAAACTTCGAAAACCCTTGTACTCCCTGGAAATCCTGTTTTCCTGGAGAAACGGTTTGCTGGCCGTTATGACGGCCTTATAATCTTCTTTGAAGGGGATTTTGGGACTTTTATCTCATTTCATCATTAAACCTAATGCGAGAAAAAGCAACAGGGCGACGAAAATAAAGATTCGGCTTCCCCATTGTACGTTCCGCCAGCGTTTTTTACTGTCGGTCTGAAAAATCTGTCTTGAGTTTTCCACTATTTTGATATTTCCTGATGAACGTCAAAAACTGTGAAAAACCGCTTCTGATTTAATTAAAAAAAAATTAAAAAATTAACTGATTATGAATTAATTACTTATTAGAATCCCCACCAAATCCTGAATAATTTTCTGTGACACAAAATGCATAAAATCCAGCCTGTCAAGATGCGGCATGTACAATTTGGAGGTGATTTCTCTGTCATGAATCCGGATGGTGTAAAAAACCGTGCCCGTATCATTTCCGTCTTCGCCTTTTCCGGGGCCTGCAACTCCTGTTGTAGACAGAGCTATATCTGTTTGAAATAACTTCTGACAGCCTTCCGCCATTTCCGCAACCACCTGCTCGCTGACCACTGTAAATTCGTCCACGGTTTCTTTACTAACTTTTAAAATTTCAATCTTTTTCTCTGTAGCATAAGGCACTATTCCTCCTAAGAAATATTGTGAGCTGCCTGGTGTTGAAGTAATCATTCTGGCCAGCTCGCCTCCGGTACAGCTTTCTGCCGTTGAGATCGTCATCTTCCTTTCCGTTAGAATCTCGGCCATTATTTTCTCAATTTTGTCTTCTGAAGTAGCAATGACATGATCTTTTATTAAAGGCAATAATTTCTGAATTTCTTCTTCCAGCTGCTCCTGAAGTAATGCTTCCTGTTCTCCGGTTGCTGTAAGGCGCAGTTTTACACGCGTCCCGACCGGAAGGTAAGACAAGGCGATATTGGACGGCAGAGCCAGCTCCCATTTTTCAATAATATCTGCCAAAATGCTTTCGGGAATGCCTACAACGGAAACAATTCTGGTAGAAATATAGCTCAGGCTGAATTTTTCCTGAAGATAAGGAATGATCTGGTCTTTGATCAGGGGTTTCACCTCGTAGGGAACACCGGGAAGGCTGAACAGGAGTTTCTCGTCCTGCTCCATCATCATGCAGGGAGCGGTCCCGTACTGATTCTGAAAAACCGTAGACTTCGTAGGAACAAACGCCTGTTCGCGGTTTCTCTCTAAAATTTCAAGCCTGCCGCGTCTTTCCATGTAGGATTTCAGATGGCTGAATGTGGCATCGTCCAAAGCAATTTCATCATTAAAGAATTCGGCTATGGCCTTTTTGGTCTTATCATCGCGGGTAGGACCCAGGCCGCCGGTCGTAATAATCAGATCTCCTACCTTAAAAGCTGCTTCCAGGGCAGTCTTGATCGTTTCAATCTGATCCGAGATCGTAAGAATCTGCGAAACCTGGATTCCTATATTTTTAAGCTCGGTGGCAATGAAGTTGGAGTTGGTATCTACGGTATTTCCCGAGAGGATTTCATCACCAATGGTGATCAGAACAGCATTTTTCATATTTATCCTTGAAAAAAAAATTCAGCACAAATGACGGAAAATTCCTGATGACCGGCAATATAAATTGATTTTTTCTATTTTTGGCGGAATTATTTATCTTAAACTAAAAAATAAATGTCAAAATATGATGATGCCTCATGGCATTACGGTGGAGATTTTCCCGAAGAATTGCCTGAAAAGAACGGAGCGACCCACACCGGAATGTTCCTTTGCTGGTGTGCGGAAAACAACCTTATCTCGGAAGAACTGAAAGAAGATACCGAAGAAGAACTCCAAAAACTCAGACGTCGCGAACTGACAGGTGCCGAATTCATTATGGATATGATGGATGGGAAATTTTCTGAACATGATCTTAATATGATCGGAAATGCTTTTGCCTAGGATTATTATAAAGATGAAACCGATTTTGGAAACCGGTTCAGCTCATTTGCCGATGACTACGTCAATCTTTTTGATATGAAAGCGGAAGAAAACGATTATGAATATGAAACCTTTTATCATATTGAAGATACTTTTGAAAATTATGATCTTATGAAACAGGTGATTGACTATCGTTTTGAAGAGTGGAAAGAATATAAGCGTCTCAATTAAAGCTCATCTAAAAACAGAAATTGATCTGAATGACAGGCAAAAATAATCCGGAAACCTGAAATTTCCGGAGATTTTTTTTAATTAATTATGCTTTACCCAGATCAGTTCTTCTGTTTTGTAGCCTACCTTTCTTGCTTTTTCCAGGAATCTCTGTTTAATACTTTCGGGGATCTGTTTCTCGCGGGAAAGAATCCACAGGTATTTCAGGTTGTTTCCCATAACGAGTGCGTACTGATAGTTGTCGTCGATATCTACTACATTGTAGCCTGCCCAGATGGGTTTAAAAAAGGATACTTTTAATCTTCCTTCATTTTCGTTATTTACAAATCTGGCCTCCCCGACAGATTCTTTCCATTCTTTTTTGACATAATTATATCCCTTGTTATCAACCTTTATGGTTCCGTCAGGGTTTTTGGAATAGGTCGCCGTGACGTTATTCATATTTTTTTCAAATTTGTAATCGAAGCGTGCAATTTCGTACCATGTTCCGAGATATTTGTCCGCATTGAAATTCTGAACGGCTGTTGCGCCTTTCGGGATTCCTACCGAACAGGAATTTAAAATCATAAGCCCTAAAATGCCCAGTGAGACGGGAATTGCTATTTTCTGTAAAGTTTTCATAATAATCTGTTTATGTGGTACCCTGAAACTTCAAAAATGATGCCTTATCTTCATATTCGTCCTATCCACAAAATTCCTGCGGTCACCTACCACATGTTTACTAGATTTAAATCTTTTGTTAACTCAATATGAATTATGGTTTACTTTTTGTTATCACCTAAAACCTAAACCACAATAAATATTACATTATGATAACGATTATTCCAGAAGCTCCGGAAAATGTTGCGGCTTTCAATGCAACGGGAGAAGTCACCAAAGAAGATTTTGATAACCTGGTAATTCCGAGGGTAAAGCAAAAGGTGGATCAGTTTAATGAACTGAACTATTTATTGTATCTGGATACGGATCTGGATAATTTTACCATGGGAGCCTGGCTGCAGGACGCACTTTTAGGATTGAAAAACTTGACCAAGTGGAACAGAACCGCTATTGTGACGGATAAAGAAGGGGTCCAGAACTTCACTGATATTTTCAGTGTGCTGATGCCCGGAGAATTCAAATCATTCCCGAAAGGAAACCTATACAACGCAATGTACTGGTGCAAAAACGGCAATGAGGTCGAAGCATAAATTAAAGTTAGTTATACTAAAAAGACCATCTTCCCCAGATGGTCTTTTTTAATGCCCTCTATATCGGCACAATAAGTATAAACACCTAATTTTCAAATTCATACATAATACTTAAACTATATCTCACATAAGTGACTAAATTTGTAATGTTAAACAATTAAAAACTTTAATTGTGTCAACATTCAAAATCAACATCATTGCGGGACCACTATGGAGCAATGACGAAGCACAGAAACTAGGTGAGCGTATTGCCGCTGCACATTTAGGAAAATTCACCGGACAATGGAGTACCATTGTTGAAGGACAAATGAGTGTTATTGAGGTAGAACTCAATACTCAGCCAACTGGAAGTTCAGAGTACACAATGGATGTTCTCGCAGGCCCAATCTGGAATAATGATGACGCCAAAGCAGTTTGCCCGGCTATTTGCGCTTCTTATGGAGTGACATGGAACGGACAATGGACCACTGTAGTAGAAGGAAAAATGAGCGTTTGCGGTTGCGTGTTTAAATTCTAAACATTTAACGTAACGTAAAGAACAAGGCTGCCCTCAACCGGAGCAGCCTTATTTTATTGGTCACAGGTGACACATTCGGCCACTGCATCATCTTTTGTTTTCGAAGCGTAAAGATATTTATAACGGATGCTGATGACAAGACCAATGATGGTCATCACCACACCAACAAGTGAAGGGTAATTGTAGCTGTAGCCTTTCTCCAGAGGAATTCCGCCCAGAAAAGCGCCCATTGCATTGGCTATATTAAATGCTGCCTGCATAAATGCGGCTGCCATCATTTCACTTTTCGGTGCTGCTTTCATCATCATAATGTTGATGGGTGCCGCAACAGACATGGAAAGAGCCCCACAGATAAAGGTAAGTACCAGAGAAGCAACACGGTATTCTGAAAAGAAAAAGACGCCTGCCAGCGAAAACATCATCAAAAACAGCAGAAGAGAACAGGTTTTCTCAGGACTCAGCCGGTCGGATAAATACCCTCCTACAAGATTTCCCACGACCATTCCTGCACCGGCGAGGATCATCACATAGGCCATGTAACTCTCTTTGATGCCTGAAACAAGCGTCATAAGCGGCGTGATATAGCTGAACCATGTAAATAATCCTCCAAAACCGATCGCTGTGATCATCAGCACCAGCCATGCCTGTCTCTTCTTTAAAAACTTAATCTCTTTCATAAAATGCGTTTCCTCATTTGATTTCAAAACGGGAAGCCACCATTTGATGAACAATAAAGCCAGTAATCCGATTACCGAAACGATGGCAAAGTACCATCTCCAGTGAAAGGTATGCCCGATATAAGTGACCAGCGGAACCATGGCAAGATTGGCAACCGTAAGGCCTGTAAACATCAGTGAAATATTAAAAGCTTCTTTTCCTTTCGCTGCCATCCTCGCTGCCACTACGGTTCCCACTCCGAAAAATGCACCGTGAGGAAGACCGGATAAGAAACGGATGACCATCATCGTGGTATAATCGGGTGCTATGGCAGAAAGTGCGTTGAAGAACGTAAAAATCACCATCAGGGCCATCAGTACTTTTTTCGGTGGAAATTTCACGGAATAGCCGATCAGAAGCGGCGCTCCCACGACAACACCGAACGCATAAGCTGAAATCAGGTGTCCCGCCTCAGGAATACTGATCTGTAAAGTCCTGGCAACGTCCGGAAGCAGTCCCATTATGGTAAACTCGGTGGTTCCTATTCCCAGTCCGCCGATGGCCAGCGGTATTATTTTTTTATCTATTTTCATTACTTTCCTTTAAAATGCAAAAGTCGGCAGAAATACAGCTTCAGGCTTTAACCAAAATGCCTGACTTCTACACTATATTAACTTCAATTATTTAATTAAAACCAAATATTAATCAAAAAAGAACATAAAATTAAATCTCTGGATGAAGACCAGAATTCAGCAAGCTGTTGAATGATTTGCTGTCATGATATTTTATGCGGTAAAAAAATCGCTTCTTTCAGAAGCGATTGGTATTTAGTGAATATGTTTTTCGGCGTGATAAGAACTCCGTACCAAAGGCGAGCTTTCCACATGCCTGAATCCAAGGCTTCTGGCAAAATTTCCGAATTCATCAAACTCTTCAGGCGTGATAAACTTCTTCACAGGAAGATGTTTCTTTGTCGGCTGCAGGTATTGTCCCAGCGTGATCACATCTACATTCGCATTGCGGATATCCTCGATGGTCTGAAAAACCTCGTCTTTGGTTTCGCCCAGTCCCAGCATTACACCGGTCTTGGTTCTTCTTTGACCGGCTTCTTTCAAATACCGCAGTACTTCGAGACTACGCTCATATTTAGCCTGGATCCTTACTTCACGGGTAAGGCGTTTTACGGTTTCCATATTGTGAGAGATTACTTCCGGAGCGACATCTACTAAACGGTCAATATGTTTTGTGATCCCCTGAAAATCCGGAATTAAAGTTTCCATAGTAGTTCCCGGTGAAATTCTTCTTACGGCATTTACCGTTTCGGCCCAAAGGATCGATCCCATGTCTTTCAAATCATCACGGTCTACCGATGTCAGAACGGCATGTTTTATTTTCATTAACTTAATCGACCTTGCTACTTTCTCCGGTTCATCCCAGTTTACATCCAGTGGTTTCCCTGTTTTTACGCCGCAGAATCCGCAGCTTCTCGTACAGATATTTCCCAAGATCATAAAGGTTGCCGTACCCTCTCCCCAGCACTCTCCCATATTCGGGCAGCTTCCGCTCTGGCAGATGGTATTTAATTTATATTTGTCAACCAAAGTTCGCAGTTCTCTGTAATTCTTACCGGTAGGCAGTTTTACACGGATCCATTTTGGTTTCTGAACCGTTGTATTTTGAATTAAATCCTCCATGTACATCTCAAATTGAGGGTCAAAGTTAGTGATTTTTTTATCGAAACAATCAAAGACGGAGATTGATGAAAGATATAATTTTGTAAATTTAAACATCCAAATTACGTATATGAAAAATCTGCTTTGCTTATCATTATTATTATTCAGTGTCTTTTATTTTGCGCAAAAAGAATTTCAGCCGAAGGGCTCAACGGTTATTCAGTCTGTGGACGGTGACCTGGACGGAGACAATATCCCGGAAAAAGTGATTATTTATAACACGAAAGACAGCACCGAATTCGGAAACATCCGCGAAATACAGATCTTAAAAAAGGTGAACGGAAAATGGTCTATTCTTGAAAAATCAAGAAACGCAGTATTGAAAAGCGGAGAAGGCGGTATGATGGGCGATCCGTATCAGGACACTGAAATCAAAAAAGGAATTCTGATGATCACCCAGGCCGGCGGAAGCAGCTGGAAATGGGGCTATACCGATAAATACAGGTTTCAGAACGGACATTTCGAGATGATCGGCTATTCTTCAAGCAGCGGAAAGCCGGGAGAATACTCAACGGATGTTGATTTTAATCTATCAACAGGACAGTTAAACTTTGAAAAAGAAGTGGAAAACACCGAGGAATACGGCAGTTCCAGGAAAGAAAATTTTATTAAGAAAGGACTGAAATTAAATCTTCAGAACAGAAATCAGAAAGAAAGAATAGAAATCGTTCTTCCCAAAACGAAAGAGAAGGTTTATTTATAATTTGATGCATCCTGAATGTTCAGTCAACGAATAGAACTATCGGGGGCTGAAAACTGTAAGGTTTCCGACCATTTAATCTTATAATTGCTTTAATGGTCTTCAAACTCATTATTCTTCAACAATTCAGCCAGTACTTTTTTGGCACGCATGACCCGCACTTTTGTGTTGGCAACGGAAATTCCCAGCTCTTCTGCGATTTCTTTGATGCTTTTTTCCTCAAAGAACCGTAATCTGATGATGTCCTGATAATTCACATCCAGGGATTCGATGGTTTTGATGATTTTCTTCTGCTCTTCTTCGGAAATCATGAGCTCCTCAGGCGATTTGGCATACTGATTTTTCACCTCTTCAAGGTTCTCGGTTGGGTCCTGATTTTCACGGCTTTTTCTTCTCCAGAAGTCGATAATGGTATTCTGGGCAATCGTAAGCACCCATGTTTTAAACTGAAAGTGAGGATCATACATATCCAGCTTTGACAATACTTTGGAGAAAACATTCACAGTGATCTCATCGGCATCATTTTCATCATGCACTTTTTTCATCACAAAAGAGAAAACATCAACCCAAAAAATATTGATGAGCTTTGTCTGCGCTTTCTGGTCTTTTTCCTTTGCTTTGGTGATGAGCTGGAATAATTGTTCGTCATTCATTGTAAACAAATATAAATGATTTTAGCGGAAAAGCAATGCAGACTTTAAAGATACACATCTCATTGATAATATTCCGGTTGGAAAAACCGCGTACGAATTCCCTCACCGCTTTTTACCGTCTTTTACCTGTGAATTTATTATCTTTGCACATTAAATTTTAAAGTTAAAAATAATGAACTCTTTTATTGAAGAATTGAAATGGCGCGGTCTTTTTGCAGACATGATGCCCGGAACGGATGAGCAACTGAATAAGGAAATGACAACTGCCTATATCGGTTTTGATCCTACCGCAGATTCTTTACATATCGGGAGTCTTATTCAGATCAAAATTCTTGCTCATTTTCAGCAGCACGGCCATAAGCCTATTGCTTTGGTCGGCGGTGCCACAGGGATGATCGGGGATCCTTCGGGAAAATCCTCAGAAAGAAACCTTCTGGACGAGGCCACCCTTCTTCATTATGTGGACTGCTTAAAGAACCAGCTGTCAAGATTTCTTGATTTTTCAGGGAATGAAGCCAATAAAGCAGAACTGGTAAACAATTACGACTGGATGAAAAATATTTCTTTCCTTGATTTCGCAAAAAATGTAGGAAAGAATATCACCGTCAACTATATGATGGCCAAAGATTCCGTAAAGAAACGATTTTCAGGAGAATCCGGAGCAGAAGGCATGAGCTTTACCGAATTTACGTATCAGCTGATCCAGGGATATGATTTTTTACATCTGTACCAGAATAATAACGTAAAGCTTCAGATGGGAGGTTCTGACCAGTGGGGAAATATCACCACCGGAACTGAACTGATCCGCAGAAAGGCACAGGGAGAAGCTTTCGCTTTAACCGTTCCTTTGATCACAAAAGCCGACGGATCAAAATTTGGGAAGTCTGAAAGCGGAGAAAACTACTGGCTCGATAAAAAGAAGACCTCACCTTATAAATTTTATCAGTTCTGGCTGAATGCTACGGATGATGATGCCGAAAGATTCATTAAATTCTATACTTTCTTAGGAAAAGAAGAAATCGAATTGTTGATTGAAGAGCATAAAACAGCTCCTAATGAAAGAAAGCTTCAGAAAAGACTGGCTGAAGAGGTGACGATCTGGGTTCATGGACAGGAGGAGTACGAAAAAGCATTCAAGGCTACGGAAATTCTTTTCGGACGTTCGACGGCTGAAGCAATGGTGAGCCTGGATGAAGCCACTTTCCTGGAACTTTTTGACGGAGTTCCTCAAAAGGAAATCGCAAAAGCGGATGTCCTGGGAATAAACATTATTGATCTCCTCTCCGAAAAATCGGGATTCCTGAAATCCAAGAGTGAAGCATCAAGAGAAATTAAGGGGAATTCGATTTCCGTAAACAAGCAAAAAGTGAATGAAACTTTTACCGCAAATGAAACAGATCTTATTGACGGTAAATTCTTACTGCTGCAAAAAGGAAAGAAAAATTACTTCATTGTAAAGGTTATTTAATATTCAGACTTAAATAAAAAATAAAGGCGCGGTTGTTGGATTCCGTGCCTTTTTTATTGCTATTGTTTGACTTCATAAAAAAAGACCGCCGAAGCGATCTTTTCTTGTATTTTAAAATTCTTGCTTTATTATAATTCCAGGAAGCTGTAGTAAGTCGCCGTATTTTTTTCTCCGGATCCAACTACTTTACTTGTTTTCGCAAGTTCTCCGTCTACATAAATGTTTACGATCAATTCAGAATCTGAATACGGCAAAACCGCATTTGCACTGATATTTAACTGAGACTGGCTGGAGTTTACAAACTGATCTCCGGAACTCCAAACCAATCCTGCCGGATTGAAGGTAGTCTGAGGGCTTGTTCCTATTTGGGTAACAACGGCTTTA
>JBMDXW010000397.1:0-9191 GCA_048594965.1 Chryseobacterium sp. | reverse complement strand
GCAAGATCAGAGCGATCACATATCCAAGATTCTTATTTTTTTCCTGAAGCCGTTTTTCGTTTTCCAGCTGCTTTATTTTCCGGATTTTTTCAGCGGATTCAAACTTTATCTCGGCATGCTGCAAATTCCTCTGCATCGTTTCATCGTAGGTAAGACGATTGTATTTTAAAAATGACTGATCATATTTGTGATAAGAGGAATAATCTTTTTGTGCCGCAGAAACATCCTTCAGACTCGAATAAAATTCAGCCAATATTTCATTGTCTTTATAGGGAAGCTGGAGCTGATAAGTGATTCCGTCAAGAAACGCGGCCTTTGCTTTATCATAATCTCCCTGATACAGAAGATATTTTCCCTGCAATCCGAGACTGTTTCTGTATGTTACCTTTATTCCGTATTTTTTGCTGATGGCAATGGCCGTATCCAATTGCTGCATAAACAGCTTTTGATCCATAAGCTTTGGACGCCTTATCAGCAGTGCGGCAAGATTAAGATGGGAGATCGCGATGTTGCTTTTACTGGATATCTTCCCGCTGTTTGTGGTAGAAAAATCAGCGGTCTGCCTGAGGAACTTTACGGCATTTTCCCATAAAGAAATGTTTTTGGGTTCTTTATCTGTAAGCCCGGTGAGGTACGAGCCCATAGCAAGTCTCGCATGCAGAATGCTTTCCGGATCTGAAGACTGTCCGGCATATTTCATGGCTTCCTGCACATATTTTTTGACCCGGTTATCAGAATTTAACGAAAAACTATAAGAAATGTCAGAACAGATCTGTGCACATTGGGCATAGTTTTTAAGCTTATTAAAAAGACTGTTGGCCTTAAGCTGGTAATTCAATGCGGCCGTATAATCATCAAAGTAGGACTTCAGATTTCCCATAATCATATACCCATAGGCTTTTGCACGGTCATCATTGCTCTCCAGGGAAGCTTTGTAAGCCTGTTCTGCATACTCGTTGAATTCCCTGGCATGATGCAGCCTCCGATAGGTTAGTGCCAGAAAGCTGAGACAGATGGCTTCATCTTTTTTCGAATTTTGTTCTTTCGCCATTAACAAGGCATGCCGGAGGGTTTCTTTTGCTTTTGTACTATCTGTAAAACGGTAGGAGTAGCCCTCGGACGCTAGCATTTCTATTTTTGAAATCTGCGCTTTCAGGGTGGCGGTCAGTATCGTGAGTGCGGCTGTTATTGCAAGGATAAAAATCTTTTTCGGGAAATACATATGATTCATAAATATTGCAATATTGTGCAAATATAGATATAAATAAGAAGTTTATATTGCGTTCTGAGGGATTTAAACCGATATTTTTTCGCTGTATCAAAAGAGAGAAACACTTTTAAAACCAATCAAAAAACGAGATCAGCCAATCAAAAAGCAATAGTCCCCGGATACAAAGTCATCCTTGGTTCTACATCTTTCAAAATAGTAATATTGAGGTATCTAATTTACCAAAACACATCATCATATGTATCTTAAAAGAAAGCTTGGTCTGCTGAAATATTTCCTGTTTCTGCCATTCATGGCCTCCGTCGGCTTGAGAGCACAGACTACGGAAATATCTAAAAACAAGATTGAATTTTCAGTGAAAGGTAAAGAGGGAAGGTCTGTTCATGCCGCGCGCTCAGTCTCCCTCTCTTTCAGCAATCCCAACAAAGGTGCTTCCTTCAGTTTTACATCTCCGGGTGAAGATCCTGCAAAAGAGAAGAAGTATTTCATTACCCTTGATTTTGAAACCATGAGCCCCGAACTTTTTAAATTAATAAAAGACTACAACAGTGATTTCTCGGGTGAACTGCTCGTGATTCGCCGGGAGGATAACCGTGTGACCGAGAAAATCGAATTTTCAGGCGCTTCAGTAGATAATGCAGCCTTCCAGAGTACAACGGAAGATACCAGCATGTTTCTCTATCTGTGGTGCAGTGAGATCAGCGTAAATGGTGTAAAACTTAATTAAAATGGAACATACGATTAAAAATTTCAGAAGGGAAGGAAACCGTTATGTACTCAGACGGCAGTATGGATTCGGAATTGTCCTTGTCACCGGTCTTGCCGTGATGGCCTGGCTGGGTTATCATTCAGACAATCAGGTAATGATGTGGATTTTCGGAATTTTCGCGCTACTCTGTTTTTTATCCATTTACACTGAGAGAATGGTGATCGACCTCGATGCAGAGGCTCTGTTGATCAAAAGAGGATTAAAGCCGGAAATCCGAATTCCCTTTTCCGATATTGCCAATTATCAGATGAACAGGCTGATCTACATTTTTGTACCGGTCAATACTTCACTCAATGTACGCTACTTTTCCGGAAACAAAGAAAAATTTGCCACTGTTGCGCAAGGCCTTTCAAAGAAAGGCATGCAGCGTATTCTAAATGATATTGAAGAAATTACACTGCCTTATGCCGGGAAAGAACACGTATGAAATTGTCGATAATGACAAAATTTTCAGTTTTAAGCCAAATCGCTACAGCATGAAGCTTTCCGTTTGGGTGCTTGCTGTAATTCTGCTGCTGGCAATCATATTTGTGATCTTTTTTCATCATATCAACCGGGGTTGGGGAATTCTGCTGGGTGTTCTCGGCCCATATCTTATTCTGCACAGCTTATATGATATTTTTATACGTGCTGAAATAAATTACGTGTTTGACCGGGAAGCCCGGATTGTATTTAGGAAAATACCTCTCTCTCCCATGAAAGCGATCATGTCTTTTGAAGAAATGGTCATTTTTACCAGCACTGCCCACCGTTACTGGCATTATGCCCTCGGGGCGAAAAAAAATCATCTCGTGAAAAACTACCGGATCAGCGAAGATTTTAAGGAAAGTAAGGAAAAATCTTTTAAGGAAATCGAATACGAAAAAGCGATACTTTCTAAACTTTATAAAATAACGCAGATCTATGAAAAGTAATAACTGTGGTTAAGTATAAAGCCTGTAATCAGAGGCCTGAACAGATCGGGTAGCCGTTATGTTTTTCGGGATTTAAAGTCAATAACAAAAAATAAATGAAAGATATACTGCATCAGAAAGCATTGCGAGCACTTTCGGAAAACAATTATTGCCTGGCAGCACGATTATGGGTCGATGGACATTCACTACCTGACGACATTCAGGAACTCCGGAAGATTTTTTACATCATCGGCAACCTGAATGAAGCACATCCTGATCCGGATCTGTATGCAATACTGGGTCTTATGGCACTGGATCATAACGAAGTATTCGAAATTGACCGGGAAAAGGCACTGGTAAAATGCCTTGACTGGAGTATGGACAGTGTGAAACTTGATCCTGATCATTATCTATGTAACCGGAATGCAGGTTCTGCGTTATACTGGCTTGAGGACTGGAAAGGAGCCTTGTCTTATTATGAGAAATGCGTTCAGCTACGATCGTCACCGGTACTGGAAATCCGGATTTTCAGGATACGCAACCGTCACAACGACAGTCCCGATTTTTCAAAACTTCATCTTTCAGCAGATTCCCCTTCTGCCATGGAGAATTATAATACCGGTGTAGAAATTAATGCTATGCTCCGCCAATATCCCGAAATGTCCGCGGGTGAAAAACAGCGGCTTACCGATCTTAAGATACAGTTCTACAAGCAATCCTATCAACTTTATAGAGATGCTGTCATAGCAGATGAGAAGGACAGTCTCAATTACGACCCTCATACATTTGCAATGTGCTGTAACAATCTTGCCCGGGAACTCAATTTTAAAGAGGAATATCAGGAAGCCATCAATATCATTAACGAAGGAATAGTGCAAAGCAAGTTTATGGTCATTCTCCTGAACAGAATGGATCTCTATATTCACGCGGGAATGCCTGAAAATGCCATTGCCGACGGCAAAGAGCTTTTGGAAGATTATTCTGACGAGATGGATTTTATCACTGCGCTCAAGGTCATTGACGGATTGTGCCTGAGTCATTCAGATATCAGGAAATATCAGGAAATGCTGTATTGGGCAGACAAAGGCCTTGAGCTTTACCAGTCAGCGGATCCTGGTGACCCGCTTCTTCAGGATGCAGAGGTCGTACGCTGCGTGACCAATTTTTACATTTCCAAATCCAAAGCAGCTTCTGCGCTTGGGCTGGAAACGAATGATTCTGAGGATTCTGAGCAGAATGACGCACTGCTGGAAACAATGCCCGACAATCCGAGTCTGATGATAAGCCGGGGAGAAAGCTTTTTAAAAGACAACCAGTGGGAAAAAGCGCTGAAATGCTACCGGCAGGCAGTGATTGCCGGACAGGAAAAAGGGATGGAAAGATCTGTGCAGGTAGCATTGTACAACACCGGTTATGTTTTGGAAGCATATATGAAAGACAGTTCATCCGCACTCGAAAGTTTTGAGCAGAGCATAGCGCAGGGCAATAAAGATTTCTGGTGCTTTTACTGGGCCGTACACAGTGCCTATCACCTCATGGAAAATGAAAAGACGGTGAAGTACGGTCAAATGGCTATTTCCCTTCTTCCGGAACAGCAGGGCATCACGGATGACATTGCAGCAGAAATCTACGAGCATGTGGGTACTTCATTGCTTGATCTGGGCATATACCGGGACGCAGTAAAAAACCTTGAAATCTCACTTACTCTTTTTTATAATCCGACGGCTGAAACCAACCTGAAAATAGCACGGGAGAAGTTGGCCGGGCCCGGTTTTTTCAGAAAACTTTTTGGCGGATAGCCATTTATCTTTTAAAATTTTCCAGGTATTATGAATAAAACGACCATCAGAAAAATTGAAAAATCAGACAATGCAGCTCTTTTACAGCTCATCAGAGCTGTTTTCGAAGAATATGACGCACCAAAGGAAGAAACGGTTTATTCCGACCCGACCACCCGAGATCTTTATACACTTTTCCGGGAGGAAAGGTCTGTTCTTTGGGTCGCTGAGACCGACGGCCTTGTGGTCGGCTGCTGCGGAATTTATCCCACAAATGGACTGCCGGAAGGTTGTGCGGAGCTGGTAAAGTTCTATCTATGCCCGTCGGCCAGAGGGATGGGACTGGGTAAAGTATTAATGAATAAGAGTATAGAAAGCGCTAAAAATCTTGGATATGACAAGATTTATCTTGAGAGCTTTCCTGAGTTTTCAAAAGCTATAAAAATGTACGGGGATTTAGGATTCAAGGTTCTTAATGGTCCTTTAGGCAATTCCGGACATCATGCCTGCACATTATGGATGCTCAGGAGTGAAGAAGCTGTCTGAATCATGTATTTTCCAGACTTTATTTCGGTAGATGGGCGACCGATTCTACTTTCGGTTTAGAATCGGGCATATATCATCTCTGAACTTGGAACCAAGTCGCTGCAGGAAAAGGTGAATTTTGTAATTTATGATATTGGTGCGGGTTGAAAGGCGTATTTACTCCAATTATCAGATTTATTCCCATATTGATTTTTCTATTTAAAGCTTGTAATTTTATAACTTTAAACGCTCCTTTGAAAGGGCAGAGAAATACATTTCTGAAATAAATTAATGTCTATGGTTGACAACTATAAAAAATACGACTTGTTTGGAAAAACCATGTTGCAGAGAATCGATGTGAGGACACCTTTTAAATTCGATTTTCCGGTTGCTGAGCAGGCTTGTTTTCTGTATGTTTTAAAAGGTGAATTTCAATACCGGTTACACGGTAAAGAAGTTAGCATCCCTGCCGATTATGCACTTTTTCTGAATTGTTTGACTTCCGGAAAACAGATTCGCAATGATCGTCCCGAAGAAGATTGCCAGATCCTCATTGTTACTTTTTATCCTGATATTTTAAAGAGAATTTATGACAGAGAATTGCCTGCGCTTCTGAAAAAACCTGAGCATTTCGTTTCAAACAAATCCGGCGAGAAAATAAACAATGATTTTCTGGTCAGGAAATATGTCGAGGGTCTTCTTTTTTATTTTGAAAACCCTTCGCTTGTGAGTGAAGATATTTTGATTCTTAAATTAAAGGAAATCATATTGCTGTTGGCACAATCTCAAAATGCAGATTCCATTCAGCTGATTTTGTCGCAGCTTTTTTCGCCGGCCACGTATTCCTTTAAGCAGATTATTGAAGCCAATTTATTCTCTCAATTAACCATAGAACAATTGGCGGAACAAAGTAATCTTAGCGTTTCTTCCTTTAAAAGAGAATTTGCGAAAATCTATAAAGATACACCTGCCAATTACATCAGAAACAAAAAGCTTGAAAAAGCAGCCGGATTACTTCTGATATCCGATGAAAGAATTACCGATATAGCGTATGACTGCGGCTTTAATGACCTTGCCACCTTTACCAAAAGCTTTAGTGACAAATACCATACATCTCCCACAAGTTATCGGCAGGATCGAAAAGGTAAATAGTTTAACCATTTTATATAAACTGATAAGGCATCTGGGAATGTAAATCGGACGTACTCCTGTGAACCAAAATCTCAAATTTCTGAACTAAATCCCAAAACCGTTTTCATGTATTCGCTGCAACTTTGTACTGTTCCTTTTGCAAAGAGCAATCTCTGTATAAAGTAGCATCAGTTGAATATAAATATTAAAATAAAACAAAAATGAGTTTATCAGGTTTAGGAATTTTTCATACCATTATTGGTATTTCGGCAATCGCAGGCGGAATCGCCGGATTTGTAAAATATGGTAAAATTGATCTCGGAGCACCTTCAGGAAAAGTGTACTTTTATATGACGCTCGTAACTTCGGTTACTGCTTTAGGAATATCCAAACATGGCGGCTTCAATCCGGGACACGTGTTTTCAATATTGATCATGTTTTTGATTGGAATTGCCTACTATCTTTTTTCAGGTAGAAAGGAAAGCAGAAAAGCAAGGTATTTTGAGAATTTTCTGCTGTCATTCAGTTTTTTTCTTTCTCTTGTGCCTACAGTTAATGAAACATTTACACGGATTCCCATCGGACACCCTCTCGCGAAAGATATTAAAGATCCGGTCATCGGCCAGACCCTTCTCATTCTTTTTGTTCTTTTTATGGCGGGTTCTGTATTTCAGTTTTTAAAGCAGAGAAAAATTAACAAAGAAGCGGCTTCACTTTAAAACTTACAACGGAACGCTGAACGGCGGCCAATGCTGTTTTGTCTAACCCTCGCAATGACTTTCCTGTAAAAATGAAAGCAAGAAAAGAGGCTGTCCAAAAAGTTTGGACAGCCTCTTTATATTAAAATGTCAAAATACGATCTGAAAAACTTATCTGGACCTTGACTTTTAGTGTAGTCGACAGAAAATGCGCCTAGCTTTTCCCTACATACTTCTTTCGGTAGGCAAAGTAAAACACCAGCGGCAGAATCGTAAATGACAGGATCATACAGATAATCAGTCCGCCCACGATCATAATGGCCAGCGGCTTTTGTATTTCCGAGCCCATTCCGTTTGAGATGGCTGCCGGGAAAAGTCCCATGGAACCCATCAGGGCAATCATCACGACGGGCCTGATCCTGCTTTTTACGCCTTCGGCGATGGCGTTTTTCAGCGTCATTTTATGCTGTAGGTTTTCTTTCATCACCCCGATCAGGACGATACCGTCGATGGTCGCTACCCCAAAAAGAATGATAAAGCCGATCCCTGCCGAGATTCCGAAAATGGTTCCGGTAAACCACAGCGACAGGAAGCCGCCTACAAAGGCAAAGGCCAGGGTAACCGAGGAGATCAGCGTATCTTTGATGTTTCCAAAATTGAAATACAGCAGCATCAGAATTAAGATCAGTGATACGGGAACCACCATCATCAGCTGCTTGGCTGCTCTTTCCTTGCTTTCGAATTCGCCGGCCCAGGTCATTTTATTTTTCTTCGGAATCTTTACATCTTTGGCGACTTTGGCTTTGGCATCTTTAATGGCACTCCCCAGGTCACGACCTTCTATATTGAATCCGACTCCGATGTAGCGGCTGCTTCCTTCACGGTAAATAAATGAAGGTCCGGTGTGGTAGTCGATGGTGGCAATTTCTTTGAGCGGAATTTTCTTCTCATCTTTGGTCGGTATTAAAATATTACCGATTTTTTCCGGATTGTCGCGGTACTGTTTTTCAAAACGCAGCGTGACATCGAACATTCTTTCCTCTTCATAAAACTTGGTGGCTGCCTGTCCGCCAATGGTCATTTCGATTACCGCCTGCGCATCAGCGGTAGAGATTCCGTATTTTGCCATTTTGGAATCGTGGAGCTGAATTCTCAGTTCGGGAAGTCCGATATTTTTGAAGACGTTGACATCCGATATGCCGGGAACGGTTTTAATGGAATTGGCCACCCGGTTGGCATAATCTTCCAGCTCAAAAAGATCGTTTCCGAAAATCTTAATGACCAGCGGTGCCTTTACCCCGGCCACATATTCTTCCACATTATCCTGGATAGGCTGGCTAAACCCGAAATTGATGCCGGGATATTTTTCCAGGGATATCCTCATCTGTTCCAGAAGCTCATCTTTCGAGATTTTATTTTTCCATTCTTTCACGGGCTTCAGCTGAATGTTGAATTCAATATTAAAAAAGCCGGTCGGGTCGGTTCCGTCGTTGGGACGCCCGGTCTGGGTCATCACAAACTGTACCTCATCGTACTTCGACAGAATTTCCTTCATCTCTTTGGTCAGCCTCACCGATTCGTCGAGGTTCACACTGTTGGGCAATGTAGCGCGGACGTAAATGGCGCCTTCGTTGAGTTTGGGCAGGAATTCCGAACCATAGTTTGAAAATTTAAATCCGCACATGGCAAGCAATACTCCGAAACCGATCATAAATGCTTTTTTGTGACGGTCGGCAAAGGAATACAGACGGAACATATTTATCCTGAAGAATTTAGAAATAAAGTTTTCTTTTTCCTCGATGTTTTTAGTCAGCAACAGCTTACACATGGCGGGAACGTAGGTCAGACTCAGGATGAGTGAGCCCAAAAGAGCATAGCCTAGGGTAAATGCCAGCGGTGAAAACATTTTTCCTTCCACCTTTTGGAAAGAAAAGATCGGCATCAGGGCAACAATGAGGATGAGCAGGGCAAAGAAAATATAGCCGGCCACACTTCCTGCGCTTTTTTTGATAATGCCGAGTTTCGACATTTTATTAAATCGGGCGAGGCCCACCTTCTTGGCCTTATGTTCCAGGGCGACGAATACATGTTCCACGATCACCAGGGTTCCTTCCAGCAGCAATCCGAAATCCAGCGCCCCCATTGAGATCAGGTTGGCCGGTAATCCCT
>JBMDXW010000396.1:0-6147 GCA_048594965.1 Chryseobacterium sp. | reverse complement strand
TCAGGTTCCACAGTGCGGATCCTTCCGCGATTTCTAATGTCACTCCGGCCACCGGACAGATTCCCGGGCGTTCAGATTACGGATGTTTCTACTGATAGTTATGGTTTGCAAACAATAAAATCCTCATAATGAGGATTTTATTGTTATCTTCTGTTGTTTTTACGTCTTGTACTAATAATATTGAATAGTTTGGCGACATCCTGAAGATGGATTTCAAAATCGTCATAATATTCGTTTAATGAATGAAGGGTGATAATGCCTTTTTCAACATCATGGTTGATGATTCTCTTGACCAGGATTCCTTTTTCCTTGTGCACGATCACGAAGTCCCATTTGTCATAGTGGAGTCTGCTCATCCAGTAATCCTGTCTGATATTCCGGCACAGAAGGATGTCGCCTTCCAGGTAGCTTTCGTAGGAGCCGTCGTCCATGCTGTCTCCTTTTACCTCAAAGCACATATATTCACCGCGGTGCTCCACATCATCGGTAAACGGTATTGTGGGGAGGCTTTCTATGTATTCTTCATCGGCAAATCTGCTCAGGTAGCCGGCTTGCGCATATTGGTTGGCAAGCGGAACGTTCATTATCTTCAGATCTGAAAAAGTGAGGGGAGCTGCACTGTCTTCATTTTGTTTTTTTTCCTGCTTCAAAAGTAAATTGGTCACGAAGTAAGCTGTGGTTTCCGGGATCTTGCGTTCGCCTTTTTCCCAATATTGTACTGCTCTGGTACCCACTCCGATAGATTTTGCTATATCGGCCTGCTTCATGTTGAGCTTCTTTCTGATTTCTTTGAATTCTAAATAGTTCATTTTGATGTTTTTACAGTTATTTCAATAAAAAAGTGAAAAATATTCACAATATTATTTTGAAAAGCGAACAATGTTCGTATATTTGTTTCGAAGTTAAAACGAAACACAGCAAATATACGAAATTATATTGATGATTGAATTTTTATTTAATATTTAAGAATCGCACTGATATTAGATAAATGTTTGTAATCAATAAGTTAAATGCAGGTTTTGTCTTTAATGATTAAATATTTTTATTTTTTATTTTATCAGGCGCCGGTAATAATAAAAAATATCATTCAGTATTTTAAAGCGTAAAAAATGCGCTTTTGAAATGGATTTTTAAGATTTTTGTTCATTTGTGGTGATTATAGTGCGTTCCGTTTTTTCTGTTGATTTGAATTAACGAAAACCAATAGACCGGAAATGGAAACGGAAGCACTGCTCACAGCGATCAACACCGCTTACTTACGGCTTTCAGTAAGGCATCATTTCGAACGGACAAAATTCATAGACGTTCACTGTTTGACACCATACAGCGCTCTTTTAAATCGGACAGTCTTCTGCATGACGGATCCGGTCATCAGGAAAAAAGTTTCTTTTTCATAAAGTGATCAGAGAACAGCTGCTGAAGTGAAGTTCAGACAGAAGGAATATCGGAATAGCCGGTATTTGCTTTAAAAATCAAAATCAGATGCAATTAAATATTGGTCCGAAGGCCTTAAACCGAGCCTTCATGGGTTTCTTATGGCTAAACCCGGCATTTAAATAATAAGATGCACAAAGATCTGTGTTAATTCAGAAATAAAAACTTTTAACATAAAAACTTTAACCAAAATGAAACGTAGCAAAGAATTAGTAGAAAAAAGAAAAGATTTTGTCATCGATTATGTAAAACGTAATCAGGACAAGCAGATGAAGGTTATCGTAACCGAACTTACGGAAATGCTCTTTCTGTCTGAAAGAACAATCTATAATATCCTTCTTCAGGCATAGACGGTAATGCAACACGAAAATCAATATCAGTCGACGTGCACACCGGATCCATCTATAAATACATCCTTAAAAAAGTGGCGGCACACATCACCGTTTCCTGATCATTCGGGCTGTTCTTGAATATCCTGTCAGGATTTCGTCAGACCTTCAGATTATTTTACAGATACATGATATCAGGTAAAAATGTGGTTTTTCTTTAGGATTTAACGGATAGTAAGTCCGCGAATTTTAAGAAAAACCGCTTTTGCCTGGGTTAAATCAAATTAAAAAAAACAATCCTAACCAATTAAAAACTTCAGAAACCATGAATAAAAAGAGAAGAAAAAAAATAAAAAGAAACAGAGAGAAATTACAGAATCCCAGAAAAGACATCAGTGACCTGATTGACGAGCTGGCTTATGCAGACGACGCTGAAAACCTGCAAAAAAGCAAAAGGTTTTTAGATAATTTATACATGCTGGACCTGGAATAGCGGCACGAGCCAGCACGGGGACAGCCGGCATTTAATCCATAATATATAATTGAAAAGATGAATTTAGATAGTATAAAAGCTCTTTTAATCGGGACGGCGATCGCATTTTCCGGCGGATTATTAAGAGTCTTGATTTCAATACAGAATAAAGAAAAAAAAAAGCCTTGGGAACACCTCATCACCCTGATGATCGTCGTTATCGTAGGTTTTACCATGAGTTACCTGATGAACAGGGCTGAACTTCATGACAAGTGGTATTCGACAGGGATATTGTTTGTTTTAGGCTACGGCTATGATAAATTTTTAAAGATGATCACCACCAATCTTCCAAACTGGATCGAGAAAGCCGTGAACGCTTTTATCGAAACACGATACGGCATCAGGGCAGACAGACCGGTCGAGAAAGAGGAAGTTCCTGTCGTAAATCTTCCCGAGGATCCGGCTGAAAAGTAATGGAAAAGATATTTCTGTGCGGAAAATAGATGAAATTAAAAGCAGGAAGTACTTTTTGGAAACTTGTTGCTGCAACTACAGAATCCATTGCCGGAAAAATAAGGTGATCTCCGTGAAAAATATGATTTTTGAAGCGGATAACCAGGAAGTCAAAATAAAGAAAAATAAAACACTGGAGTGGCGTCATCATTACCTGTTTCTTATCGCTAAATGCCACTTCCGATTACTTACATTCTCTAAAAATCTCCCGCACCGGGTTTGATTTTTCACATTCAACAGGTGTATAAAACGCAATTATTCCAATTGCGTTTTGTATGCCTTTTAAACCAATATGAAATAAAAAACTAAGTCAATGAAAACAGCAAAACCTGTAGAAGCAGACCCTAAAGTCCATCAAAGGCAAAGTAATAAGCAGAAGCCGAAAGATGCGGTAGTTATACCACTTTCCGGGACAGAAATAACCAACGCACAGACTCAAAAGTCAGAAAACCTCAGCGTGAGTGCCGCGTTTGAAAATCCAGGCAGCAGCAGTTTGAGCCTCAATGGTAAAATAGCGGCTGTTCATGGTTCGCAAACCGCTTACGATCAGGGTTCGGAAGTGGCGTACGGAAAATTTACCGAAAATTTGCAGCAGACCGGAGATCTCAGTCATCCCGCTACTAAAGAAATGGAAAAAGGCTATATGGCCACACTGAATGTCAACCAGATGCAGGATTATAATGATAATAAATCCGGGACTTCTATCCCGAAAACGGTAGGGGAGCAGGCAGAAGTGCATCAGCAAAATAAAAAAGCTCAGGAAGGAAAAGCTTTACAACCGGAAACAGCCGGGAAACCTGAAAATCCTTCCGAAGCAAAACAAGCCTCTGAAGTTAAAGATAAGGCTGAAGAACAAATCCCGGAAGAAGCGCCTTCTCCGACTGCTAAAAATAATCCTGAATTCACCGAATTGAGCGGAAAGATAGCAACAACGGCACAATCACAGAAAAGCCATGAGCCTTCTCAGAAGGCCAGCAATGATGCCCAGGCTGCCGCTCCGTCACCCGCCAACGAACGGGAAAGTATGGCACAGGCGGGCAAAGTGGATCATATGGATGCCCAAAAACCGGGAACATTCAGTAAACCGGATTTTAAAGCTTTACTAAAACAAAAAATCGAAGGGATCAGGCTTCCCAAAGATGAAGCAGAAGCCGATGATTTCGAGAAAAATAACAACATACAACAAGTTAATACAAATGCGGTGGCTGACGTTAAAAATGAGAAAAATGCAGCTTCGGGTGATATTGCATCAGCGACGGCTGCAAAACCTAATGTTGCGGGTCAGCCTGTCCGTTCTGTTGCCAAGATGCCGGCCCCTAATGCCGGTAAAGCCCCCAATATTCCGAATGCCGCTAAAGCAATGCCTAACAGGAGAGATTCCTCGACTGTGGAGCAGCCGCTGCAGAAGGAAACAAATACCATTGACAGCGAAATGAAAACACACGGCGTGACCGATAAAATGCTCGCCAACTCCAATGAACCTTCATTTACAGAAGCCTTAGACGAAAAAAATAAAGCCAGGAAAGAAAGTGCCACTGCCACGGAGAAATTCAGAAATACGGAAAACAGCGAATTGTCTAAAACACGTGAACAGGCACAAAATCAGGCTATTCATCATATAGGCGGAATGCACAATGCCCGTAAAGGCGGATTGAATCATGCACACGGGGAGCAAAAGAACACCGCCACAAAAGATACCCAGAAACGAAAAGAAATAGCCGACCGTATCAACAGCATTTACAATACTTCTAAAACAGATGTAGACACGATTTTAAATACTCTTGATAAAGACGTCGCCGCGAAGTTTGATAAAGGAAGTAAAGATGCTAAAAGAGTTTTCGAAGATCATGTAGAAAGAAAAATGCAAGCATATAAGAAAGAACGGTATGGAGGATCCTGGCTAAGCTGGAAAAATATTAAAAGAGTGGGAGATGCCATTGTAGGCTTGCCTAAAGAAGTTAATGCTTTCTTTGTTACAGGGAAGCAGGAATATATTAAAACGATGGACCGCTATATTGACGACATTGCCACCCTTGTTACCAACCAGCTTAATGCCGCCAAAGCCCGAATTGCAAAAGGTAAAAAAGAAGTCCAGACGTATGTCAACAGTTTATCGCCAAGCTTACGTAAGATCGGTAAGGAAGCCATTGCTGAGATTCAGAATAAGTTCAATGCGCTGGAAGAAAGTGTCAACAGTAAAAAAGATGCACTCATCGATGTGCTGGCCAAAAAATATGCTGAAAATATGGCCGGTATAGATGCGAGGATTGAAGAATTGAAATCACAGAACAGCGGATTAGTGAGCAAGGCCCTGAACGCCCTTAGCGGTGTGTTTGCCTTTATCATTGAAATTAAAAACACGCTGACCAACTTATTATCAGGCATTGCAGATGTGGTCATGGCTATTATAGCCGATCCGATAGGCTTCTTTAAAAACCTTATTGCCGGTGTAGGACAGGGATTTGCCAATTTCGGTGCCAATATCTGGATGCATCTTAAAACCGGATTCTTTACCTGGCTGACCGGTGCCACGAAAGGTATCGATCTAACCATGCCTGAAGATATATTCTCGCTGAAAGGAATTTTCTCCATAACCACACAGGTGCTTGGCCTGACCTGGAATGGCATCAGGGCTATCGGTTCACGGGTTATAGGAGAGCCTGTGATGAAAGTTCTTGAAAACGGCTTTGAAATGGTACAGATCGTCCGTAAAGAAGGAGTTGCAGGACTTTGGGAACATCTGAAAGACCAGTTTGCCGACCTGAAAGCGACGATCATGGATACCATCATGGATATGATTCAGACCCAGGTGATCCAGGCCGGAATCAAATGGATTATGGGCTTATTAACCCCGGTAGGAGCATTCATTAAAGCAGCCATGGCCATTATTGATGTGGTGAAATTCTTTATCCAGCGTGCCGCACAGATCATGGAGCTGATAAAAGCCTTCATCGACAGTGTTGCAGCCATCGCCAGCGGAAATGTAGGTGCCGTTGCCAAATCCATAGAAAATGCTTTGGGTAAAGCAGTTCCTGTTTTAATCGGCTTTTTGGCTTCATTGCTTGGAATTGGCGGATTGGCAGATAAAGTTTTGGGCGTTATCCGTAATATCAGACAGCGTATTGAAAATGCCATTTTGAAGTTCTGGACTTTTGTAAAAGGGAAGGCGAAAGGTTTGCTTGGGAAAATTGGTGTTGGGAAACTTGGGCCGGATAAAAAAGAGGATGTAGATATGATACCCGATGGAAAAGAAAAATTATTTGCCAAACTTAGAAATAATGAAGAAAAAATCAACGTTGATGGAGGACATAGATTGAAATTTGAAAATGAAGGAGAATTAGCTGTTTATAGTACAAGAATAGGTTTTAATGAATTGTTAAGGCAGAAGCAAGAAGAAAT
>JBMDXW010000395.1:0-1626 GCA_048594965.1 Chryseobacterium sp. | reverse complement strand
CCTCCATGAGAAAAAATCAACGGTGTGATGTCTCTGTTGATCAATTCTTTCATCAGTTCTATCACGGATATATGAATTCCGGAATTACCTCTGGATAAAGTGTTTAAACGGGCCAGAATTGCCGCTTTTGTATGCAATGCTGACAAAGGCTGTCCGGTACCTGATGAATGGCTTCTGATCAGGTTGAACTGTAATTGCAGGCAATCTTCTTCTTTTATGCGATATTGAGCCATTGGTCCGAAACCTGTATTGACACCATAAATGACTTTATTGGATGAAAAGTCTCTTAAAAACTCAAAACTTTCAATCACGCGTCTGGTTACTTCAGGATGGACTTCAATCTGCTTATTTTCAAAAATGATTTTTGAAAATTCACTTAGCGTTAAATATTCATTGATAATGTTCATTATCGGCTAAAAGATAAATTAATAAATAGAAAAATATGGCAAATAGTTAATAACTTTGACCCTATAATTTTCAGCAAATTTAATCTTTTTAAAATTATATGATATGATGACCACAGAAAATGTTGATGTGTTGATAATCGGTGCCGGACCGTCCGGAAGTGTGGCTGCAGGATACCTGCATAAAAAGAATATAAATATCAAGATTGTTGAAAAAACGAAATTTCCGCGCATCGTGGTAGGCGAAAGTTTGATTCCACGTGTGATGGATCATTTCGATGAAGCCGGTTTATTTGAAAAACTGGATACCTACCGATTTGAAAAAAAATTAGGTGCCCGGTTTATCCGAGGAGAAGAAATATGCATTTTTGATTTTAGTAAGAAATTCGGAAAAGGATGGGACTGGACCTGGCAGGTACCCCGTGCCGATTTTGATAAAGCCATTACAGATGAACTACAAAATAAAGGTGTTGACATCGAATTTGAAAGTGAAGTAATCGAAGTAGTATTTGAAGGTACGCGTTCAAATACTACGATCCGTACAAAAGAAGGTGCTCTAAAAATCATTGAAGCTGAGTTTCTAATTGACGCCAGCGGTTACGGAAGGGTTTTACCCCGATTAATGGATTTGGATGAACCTTCGAAACTCAATCCTCATTCGGCTATTTTTACGCATATAAAAGATGTTAACCGACCGGCAGGCGAGGAGGGAACCCTTATTTCTTTTGATATTCTGGAAACAGAAGTGTGGTTATGGGTCATCCCTTTTTCAAATGGCAATACCAGTGTAGGTATTGTCGGTCCTACCGATTTTATCAATGCTCTTTCAACAGATGAAAATACTACAGAAGCGCTACAAAATGCAATTTCAAAATCAGATTATTATATCAAACGTTTTGGAAGTCTTCCGTTTCTTTTTGAACCTAAAAAACTTACCAATTATTCCGTTGCTGTGAAACAGATGTATGGTGAAGGTTTTGTAATGACCGGAAACAGTACGGAATTTTTAGATCCTGTATTTTCTTCAGGCGTCTGTTTTGCAACCGAATCGGGCATGCTGGCTGCTAAACTGGCATTCCGACAACTGCAGGGAGAAATGGTGAACTGGGAAACGGAATATGCCGATTATATGAAAGAAGGCATTAGTGTTTTTACAACTTATGTAAAAGAATGGTATACAGGAAATTTGCAGGAACTTTTCTATCATCAGCCTGAAAACCCT
>JBMDXW010000394.1:0-2397 GCA_048594965.1 Chryseobacterium sp. | reverse complement strand
TCGAGATAAAAGTCCGTTATTCGAAAGGTAATCTTGTTACAAAATATTCCTTGAAAAAAGTGTATCTCAAAGAGGTAGGTGTCTCGACCCTTGCTCCAAGAAAAATATGGTTCGACGATACCGTGCGGAGACTCAATGCAGATGGAAGAGGGACTCTGCTTGGAAATTTTAAGGGCGATGATAAAATATTAACCATCAATACAAACGGTGAAGCCAGGCTGGTATCATTCGATCTCGGAAACCGTTTTGATGATGAATATCTGGTGCTGGAAAAGTGGAGGCCGAATCAGCCGGTGACCTGTATTTACTTCGATGGCGAAAAAGATATTTATTTTATTAAACGTTTTTTATTTGAAAATACCCCGAACATTCAGACGTTTATGCCGTCTGAACATCCGAAGTCATTCATTGAAAATGTTATTGTTTCAAATGGTGCTACGGCGGAGATCGTTTTTGCTAAAGATAAGGGAAAGGAAAGAGATCCTGAAACAGTCAATATCGATGAATTTATTGCCGTGAAAGGAATAAAAGCCATCGGAAACCAGTTTACGAAATTTAAAGTGAAAACCATTAATGTCACCATTCCTGAACCGGAAGAGGAAGAGCCGGAAGTTTATGAAGAACCGGAGCCGACGCAAAGTATGGATGAAGATGGCATGATTGGTGATCTGTTTCAGAGTGAAAACAATCCTGAACATTAACGTTGATTAAAGATATGAATATTCTGATATTGATTATAGCCATTACTGCTATTATAAGTTTTGTAGCCCCAAATGGCAGCAGCAATTTTGAAAAATATAAATTTAATGTAGGAGCCATCCGAAACAGGAACGAGTATGTTCGCCTGCTTTCCTCAGGCTTTCTGCATGCTGACATTTTTCACCTTGTATTTAATATGCTGACCCTGTATTTTTTCGGGCCGGTCGTAATCCAGGGATTTGGGAATTTCGGATTTATCCTCATTTATTTCGGGTCGATCTTGTTGGGAAATATTTTTTCTCTTTTTGTATACCAGAGACAATCTTGGTATTCCGCAATCGGCGCCAGCGGCGGAGTTTCGGGGATTTTATTTGCCTCTATTGCGATGATTCCCCATCTTGAAATCTATATGTTCTTCATTCCGATAGGGATTCCGGGATTTATCTTCGGATTGATTTATTTCAGTTATTCCGTATATATGATGTTGAACCCCAATCAGCATGATAATATCGGACACGCAGCGCATTTGGGTGGTGCTTTCTTTGGATTGGTATATGCGGTGGCTACCCAGCCACAGGCCGCAATTGCCAATTCTGTATATCTGGGAATTATGGCGCTGCCGTTGATTTACCTGGCTTACGAAATATTTGTACGAAAGAGAATAGGATAAATTTAATTTGAATGATAAACAAAAACCAATGAACAATTCATTGGTTTTTTTGTTTATATTGTTTCTACTTTGATATTATCTGCCAGATATTTAGGAAGTGTTTTTACGGCATTAATAACTTTGGCATTGTTAAATTTTTTCTCTGTCTTACTTTTAGTGTAATAATTACAGTTTATATATAGGAAATAGGCTAAAACTCTGTTAAAGTCGTCCAGCTTTTCATCTTCTACCATCGAAAGAATCTGTGAAAGAAACAGCTTGTTATCTTTGGATTCTGAAATAGCCCGTCCAAGTCTTGCGATATCACCATAATAATGGTTTTTCTCCGGGTTATCTATTCTAAAGTAAATTCCCAGCAAAAGATCGGGAACATTGATGTCAAGTTCTTCCAGCTCTTTGATGTAGGTATTTCGGTCTTTCCTGGCATAGCCTGCGTCAGATACCCTCTCAAAACGATCGTTCATGATGTCAAGATGAGCTTTTAAGAAAATTTCCCAATGAGCGGTTTCGGCAGATAAAAGTGCCATATTCACACCCTGAATCCTTGGGCTTGCATCATTGCTGCATGCTCCGACAGCTTCAGATGATCTCATCTCATCCAAGAGCTCTTCTTTTTTACTTTTAGGAAGACTCTGCCAGTTTTCAGGAAGGGAAACGGCATTACTGAATCGTTCGCTTTTGGCATCTTCCTTAAATTTCGTTGTTGATAGGTCAATAAGGCAATCAGAGTAAATAATTTGTTTTGAATATTTTGGATCTAAAGGAATACTTATAAAATTTTCAGGAAAATAAAATGCTTTAATAGATTCTCCGGAATAAGAGGTTTTTGGCTGATAATCATATACCCATGTTCCTTTTTCAGGTTTTTCTAAGGAAGCTTTCTTATTTTGTTTTTCAACATAAAAATAAGAATCATCGTTAAGAGGTAATTCATCATACCTTATAATATCCTTTTTATTATAATCTTTTGTCTTCGTTTTTGTAACGAGAATGTCTTTTCTGACTGAAGCATCAGGGTATTTATGGAT
>JBMDXW010000393.1:0-11609 GCA_048594965.1 Chryseobacterium sp. | reverse complement strand
TTTTTAATGCATCGCGCTTTAAGTTTCACAAAGGCGCTTCGCTTATAAGAGCCCGCAGAGTAAGCTATTGAAGATGAAAGACCACTCATCGTGCCGAAAACCGGGAATTCCCATCCTGCGGAGGGGTGGCGAAAATTCAACGAATTTTTGACGGGGTGGTTGTTTCTGTTCATCATCATTTAATGTTATTACTCAGCTTTTGCGCCTTATTCTTTTTTGAACACGAAGGTCACTAATATTTCTTTAATACATTGCGCGTTAAGTTTCGCAAAGCCGCTTCGCTTATAAGAGCCCGCAGAGTAAACTGTTGAGATGAAAGACCACTCATCGTACCGAAAACCGGGAATTCCCATCCACCGGATGGGTGGCGAAAATTCAAAGAATTTTTGACGGGGTGGTTGTTTTTGTTCATCATCATTTATTACTCGGTTTCTGCGCACTGTTTCTTTTGGACACCAAGTGCACAAAGTTTTTTTTAATGCATTGCGCTTTAAGTTTCACAAAGCCGCTTCGCTTATAAGAGCTTGCAGAGATTAAACAAATAGGCTCTTACTCTTTCTAAAAATTAGTGCTATTCGTGCAAAATCATTCGTGCCATTTGTGTTTAAACCCAAGGGCGGAGGGCGGCTGAAGTGGCTTACGTTAATGTTTAAAAATTTAGTTTCGTTACAGAACAGGATGAAGCATAACGTCTTTACGCAGAAAGGTACGAATACAGGAAGTCGTGGAAAGCTAATCGTTTGGTTTTTCATCATTTATGAAAAGTAGTCTTAGTTTGACTACATTTTGTCTTCAAACGTCTAAGAATCAGTAGTGTTTATAGTATTGAGAATTTGGTCAAAATGCTTTAAAACGGCCGATTTTGTGACAACATTTGCCATTTAACATATTAAAAAACAAATGATTATTGTTGGGGTGTAATCATAAAATATTTACATTTGTCAAATAAAAGTAGTCAAACTAAGACTACTTTTTTGGTGGTCTTATATTTAATAAAAAAAACTCTGTGCAGAGCGTATTTTCAGGTTAGGATGATGAGGCGGATCGCAGGAAGTGCCTATCAATCACAAAGCGGTATTTAACATTATTTCCGAGTATTCTTTCGCAGTTTTAGTAATCTCACTCATTTTGGGCAGCTACAAAAAATAGTGCGGAGCCCGCAAAATCCATGATATATAAGCTTTACAGGAGAAACTTTGGACGGAGAGAGATAAATGCCTACATTTAAATGTAAAACATAATTTGTTCGGATGACGACACAGCAGCACAGGGGAGTTCATACCTTTCATACTTCGTTCGGGAAAATTTCAGCCTTTAAGGAGAATGGCGTTATCAAAGCCAAAAGCATTCGCTATGCCCGCTCCCGGAGATTTAAGAAACCTGAACTTTTGACATCCATTGAGTCGCACGAAATTCCGGAGAAAACCCCGGTTTGCCCGCAGAATGTGAGCCCGTTGCTCGACAGGCTGATCCAGAAGACGGATGTGGAGATGTTTGTGCCTGAAGAATCGGCACAGTTTCTCACGGTTACACGCCCGGAAGATTTTACTGAGGATGAAAAGCTTCCGGTCATCGTATGGATTCACGGCGGTTCTTATGAGATCGGATGTGGCGACCTTCCGACTTCCGATCCTTCTGCCTGGGTAAAAGAACAGCAGCTCATTGTTGTTTCGGTTTCCTACCGTTTAGGGCTCTTCGGGTTTTTGGGAGGGGATGAAGAAAGACCCGCCAATCTGGGATTGTATGATATCATGGCCGCTTTGGAATGGATTAAAAAATACATCCGTGATTTCGGAGGAGATCCTGAAAACATTACGATGTTCGGCCAGTCGTCAGGAGGGGATGCGATTGCCCATCTCATGATCTCGGAAGGAGTGGAAGGCCTGTTTCAAAGGGCGATCATTCACAGTGCACCATTAGGTTTCCGGCTGAGAAGACAAAAGATGTCCCTCGAATTTTTCAGGAAAACAACCGCTTTAAGAGAGGAATCCGATCCTTTGAAGATGGTGGAAGGCTATGTGAAATTTTTACCTTCCTTCAGAAAATATGGCCTGAAAACCTCTATGCCTTTCTGCACACAGTATGGATATCCGCCGTTATGCCGTGAAGAGGAAAGCCTCGGCCGTTGGAAAAAGAATGCAGGGAAATATGATGTTTTAATAGGTTCCAACCAGGATGAAACGGCTTTCTATGTAAAGACAGCCCGGAAAGGCCTTTACACTTATCTTCCTCAGAATATTCTGAATAAGATCGTAAGAAAAACAACAGAATCCATCTATGAAAAACCGGCGAAGATCTTTGCCGGGAATTATGCAGCGGGTGGTGGGAATATTTACCAGTTTACCATCCAATCAACATTAAAGGATAATTATATCGGAGCATCCCATTGTGTGGATCTTCCCCTGATCTTTGAAAATAAAGAAGCCTGGAAATCGGCAGAGCTGCTGAAAGACGTCCCCTGGGAATATATCCGGGAAAACGGAAGAAAGCTTCGGGCACTTTGGGCAGAATTTGCCAGAACCGGGAAAATATCAGAACATTCCGAAAGACCGGAAATGCTCAGCTTGAGGAAAATTCAGATTTAATTTAAACACCAATGACACCGGTGTAAAATCAGTGTCATTGGTGTTTAAAAGTATTATTCAGGAATCCAGACACTCACGTTGCCTGCGGGAACCGGGAAGTTCCCCCATCCGTTTTCATCGATCGTTACTTTGTCCTCAAATCTTCCGAGGACGTCATAAAATGTCTTTCCGATGTATCTTTCGCCCATTTCCATAGGTTTTTCGTAAGCCTCTTTATTGCTGAGAACCACAGCACACCCTTCATGCCCGTCATCGCCTTCACGAACCCAGCCCAGGCAGTTGGCATCTTCGAAGTAATCGCGCTGATCGCCGTAAGCATGGTCTTTTCGTGCCCTGAGCAACTCTTCAATACCGTCTACCTTATCCAGGAATATTTCCTGGTCGTTCCCTTCCCGGTCTTTGTCAACATAATGCGCACCGTAGAGATCCGGGTAAAATACGCATGGATATCCATCGATACGAAGCAGGATCAGGGCATAAGCCAAAGGTTTGAACCATTTTTCCACCGGCGCCTCAAGGTCCTGTAGCGGCTGTGTATCATGATTGTCAACCAGGCTTACCGAATGAAGAGGGTCGGCCTGCGTCAGGGTTTCATCGAAGATTCTTCGCAGGTCATAGGCTCCTCCTTCCAGAGAAGCGGTGTGGAAGTTATTCTGCAGGGAGCTGTCGAAGAGGCTCATGCATCCTTCCGTAACCTCAATGTATTTCTGCAGGAGGCTGAGGTATCCCGGTGCCCAGTATTCGCCGACGGCAAAAATGTTCTTCCCGGAATTCGAGCGCAGCAGCGTAAGCCACTCCTTGTAAAAGTCGAATGAAATGTGCTTGAGTGCATCCAGGCGTACCCCGTCAAAGTCCGTTTCTTCAAAGTACCACATCGCCCATTTGTTGAGTTCCTCACGTACGAAGGGATTGCGGTGTTCCACGTCATTGAACATCAGGTAGTCGTAGTTTCCTTTTTCATCATCGATCATCTCTTCCCATTTCGTCCCGTATTCATTTTTGATCTTGTAGATATGGGATTCCATTCCCTCGGCATAATCTACCCCGCTGAAACAGGTATAGTTCCATACAAAATCAGAATATTTACCGGCACGACCGGGAAAGGTAAATTTGGTGTACGATTGGATCTCGATCTCATCGGAAATGATCTTTTCCCTGTTTTCTTCGTCTACTTTTACGGCTTTAAAGGTCTCCAGCTCATCGCCGCCTCCTTTATGCCCCAGAACGATATCGACAATCACTTTGATATTCCGCTCTTTTAAAGCTTTAATGGCTTTCAGATAATCATCTTTTGTTCCGTATTTTGTGGGTATCGTTCCTTTTTGGTCAAATTCACCGAGATCAAAAAGGTCATAAGCATCGTAGCCGATCGAGTGGCCGCCGGTGGCGCCTTTGTAAGCAGGAGGGAACCATACGGAGGTTATTCCCAACCCGGATAGATAATTTGCGTTTTTTTCGGCTTCTTTCCACAGCTTTCCGTCTCCTTCGGAATACCAGTGGAAATACTGAATCATCGTTTCATTCATAAAATTGTAAAATTTGGTTACTACAATGTAATGAAATTTTTCGAGATTATTGATCTCCGAACTCTGCAAACGGAATTTTTAGTTGAACAGATACCTGTTTTTTCTCTTCGGTATTCAGCTGCGAGAGGGAAAGGCCTAATAAACGGACCGCTTTATCAAAAGGGCGGAGCTCCCAAAGCTGCTTCCCGGTATTGAAATACTGTTCTGCCGAAGAGAAATATTCTTCGCGGGTGATGCTCCGGGTGAAGAGCGAGAAGTCTTTATATTTAATTTTAAGGGTCAGGGTTCTGCCGAGGATGTTGTTTTTCTGTAGGCGATTCTGAAGTTCTTCACTGAGGCTCTGCAGCTTTTCGTTGATCTGCTGTTCATCGAAAAGGTCTTCAAAAAAGGTTCTTTCTACCGCTACACTTTTCTGGATGCGGTGAGGTTTTACCTCCGAATTATGAATTCCGCGGACTACATGATAATAATAAGCACCCGATTTTCCGAACATCCGGGTCAGGTCTTCGATAGACCGCTTCTTTAAATCTTTTCCTTTGTAAATGCCCAGACTGAACATTTTGTTGGCCGTTACTTTTCCTACCCCGTAGAATTTTTCTACAGGCAGATCCTCAAGAAAGCTTTCCACCTTATCGGGATGAATGGTCTTCTGGCCGTTTGGCTTATTGATGTCTGAGGCTACTTTAGCTAAGAATTTATTAATGGAAATTCCCGCTGAAGCCGTAAGCCCGGTCTGCTCAAAGATCTTCTGACGGATCTCCCTGGCAATCTGGTTGGCCGATTCTATATCTTTTTTATTTTCGGTAACATCCAGATACGCTTCATCCAGCGACAATGGCTCTACCAGATCGGTATATTCATAAAAGATCTCCCGTATTTTTCTTGAAATCTCTTTATACCGCTGAAACCTTGGTGAAACAAAAATAAGATGCGGACATTTCTCTTTGGCCGTTTTGCTGGGCATGGCCGACCGCACCCCGAATTTCCGGGCTTCATAACTGGCCGCCGCCACCACGCCCCGGTGTTCTCCGCCTACTGCAATCGCCTTGCCTTTCAGGGCAGGATTATCATGCTGCTCCACAGAAGCATAGAATGCATCCATATCGACATGAATAATTTTGCGAAGGGGAAAAGAAGAATCCATACCGCAAAGATATGGATTCCTGTATGTTTACTATTTTCTTTTGGCTCGAATTATTGTAATCGCAAGGATAGACAAGGTTTATAAAAATGAGATGTTTTAAGGTAAACAGTACCGTTTCATTTATTTAAGAAATACAGTTGAATAAGTTTTGTCTTGCTTTATTAAACGAAGCGTCTTTTTTTACTTAAAATCAAAAACAACAAACCCAATAGAAACTTGTATTACCTGCGGCGAGAAAATCATTTTAAAAGCTTATCAATGGTAGCCTGTAGGTCGGGATCTTCCGGTGTAATTGCGTAATATTTGGCGATGGCAGATTTCTGGTCGATCACCATGTATCTCGGGATCCAGTTCAGATCGATATAATTGTTGAAGTCATTCTTCCAGCCGGAAGCAAACCAGTAGTTTTCTTTGTCTTTCATTTCAAATCTTTCCAGACTTTTGTCGAAACCTTCTTTGGACCGGTCTAAGGATAGAAAAACGAAATCGATATTTTTATTGTGGTCTTCCAGTTCTTTGGCTTTCGGGAGTGCTTTTAAACAATCTCTGCACCAGCCTGCCCAGAAATCAATCACCAGGATTTTTCCTTTATGCTGATCCAATATCTGCTGAATGGTGACGGCCTTACCCTCTTCATCTTCCACCTTTTGAAGGAGTGCTTCTTTGGAAAAATTGGTTTTGAGAACTTTAGGAGTCTCCTGAGCATAATTTAACCCGAAAATTCCGATGATGAATAATAATAAAAGCTTCTTCATTTTTAAAATCATTTCTGCAAATCTAAGCAATGAAAAGCAATTGGAAAGTTAATGAAGGGAATCTGAACTATTGAAAGATTCTATAATTCCGCGGGATAGCTCTTCACCAGGCCTTTTACAATGGTGATCACCTTGGGCATTGCTTTGTTGGCGGCATTCAGAACTTCTTCATGCGAAACGGCAAAAGCGATGTCCGGGCCACCGAGATCCGTGATGACCGAGATTCCGAACACGTCCATTCCCATGTGTCGCGCTACGATGACTTCAGGAACGGTGCTCATGCCTACCATATCGCCACTGATCGCTTTGATCATTCCATATTCGGCAGGTGTTTCAAAAGTAGGGCCTTGCAGAGCCACATATATTCCCTGATGGATGTTGATATTATTTTCTGAAGCGACCTGTTCAGCAACAGAAATCATGTTTTTGCTGTATGCCTCGCTCATATCCACAAACCTGGTTCCGAAAGCATCGATATTCCTTCCACGCAGCGGATGTTCAGGCATCATGTTGATATGATCCTTAATAATGGCTACATCAGCGATGTTATATTCAGAATTCACTCCGCCCGAAGCATTGGAAAGAATAAGGTTTTTAATTCCCAGCATATGAAAAACCCTCACCGGGAAAACCACGTGGTCCATCGAGTGCCCTTCGTAGTAATGAAACCGGCCGCTCATCATGAGTACTTTCTTACCTTCAAGCATTCCGAAGATCAGCCTTCCGCTGTGCCCGGATACCGTGGTCTGCGGGAAATCAGGAATTTCAGCATATTCAAGCGTGTGGATGGCTTCTACTTCATCCTGAAGTTTGCCCAATCCGGAACCCAGTACAATCGCAAAATCCGGAACTTCCTTAATGATGCTCTGTATAAAATCAGCGGTTTTCTTAATTTTTTCCAACATAATCCAGAATGATTTGGTTAAACTCTTCCTTCCTGTCAATGATCACGTTGATCGGCCAGTAATAGACAATATCCCTGAGATAGTCGAATGTCTTAAGACGTACGTAATCTTTTTCCGTGGTTAAGATCAGCTTATATTCGCCCAGCTTTTTGTACTCGGCCACAATGTTTTTAATATCAGTCTCCGTAAAATTGTGGTGGTCGCGGAACTTCAGGTGCTTGACCCGTTGCGAAAACTTGGCAAGATGATCGATAAGAGGTTTCGGATTGGCTATGCCTGTGATGAGAAGGATGTCATAATAATTCAGGTTGTTGTCCGGAAGAATCTTCTCTTTGCCGTATACATTTTCGTCGTATCCTATCGATGAAAAAAATACTTTCTGGCGGCCCGAAGGTCTTATCCTCGAGATGTAGTACTGTTTGGTCTCTTCCGTAAGCTCGTCTGGGCATTTGCTTACCATAATGATATCTGCCCGCCCGGATCCCGCTCTGGATTCCCTTAAATCCCCTGCCGGAAGAAGGTGGTCTTTGAAATAAGGATCGTTGAAATCGGTCATCATGATCGTAAATCCCGGTTTGATAGCCCTGTGCTGCATCGCATCATCCAGCACCAGGACATCCAGATCCATATCTTCGATCACTTTTTTGGCACCGGGAACTCTTTCCTCTGAAACCGCAATGACAAAGCGGTTCTTGAAGCGCTCAAAAAGCTGCATGGCTTCATCGCCCACCATCTTGTAGTTGCTTTCGTAGTTGGTCACGGCATAGCCTTTGGTGAGCCTTCCATAGCCTCTGGAGAGCACACCCGTTATGTAATGTTTAGACAAAAACTGCGCAAGATACATCACCATAGGCGATTTTCCGCTTCCGCCTACCGAAAGATTCCCGACACAAATGATCGGAGTCCTGAATTTCGTCGATTTAAAAATTCCCAGATCATACATTGTATTTCGGATACCCGTTACCATACGATAACCTAGGGAAAAGGGATAGAGGTACCATCTTTTCATACCTTGCAAAAATAGGGAATTTCACATGGATTTAGCTTACTATGGTAGCTAAGTTTCGAGATTTATTTTAAAAAATGTATCTGTGATTATCATTTAATTAAATTATTTTTGCAGCGTTATTTTATTGCATTGAGATATTTTATTGAATTTTCGTACAACGGTAAAAATTACTTCGGCTACCAGATCCAGCCGGATGCGGTTTCCGTGCAGCAAGAAATGGAAAAAGCCCTTTCCACGATCTTAAGGGAAGTCATCAGAACCACCGGCGCGGGAAGAACCGATACCGGCGTGCATGCAAAGAAGATTTTTGCCCATTTTGATACGGAAAAAGTATTGGATCAGGACCTTGCCAGGAAGCTGAACAGTTTCCTGCCGCCGGATATTTCGGTGAAAAGGATCTTCAGGGTGAAGGATGACTTCCATGCCCGTTTCGATGCGACGTACCGCACTTACGAATACTATATTTCTTTAGAAAAAAATCCTTTCACTGAAGAGTCTGCATGGCAGCACTGGAGAAGGCCTCTTGACATCAGCAGGATGAATGAAGCCTGCAAGATCCTTTTCGAATATGAAGATTTTACCAGCTTTGCCAAGCTTCACACCGACAACAAAACCAATATCTGCAAAATCTACAAAGCAGAGTGGGAGCAGCAGGGAAGCGAACTGAAATTTACCGTTTCTGCCAACCGGTTTCTCCGGAATATGGTACGGGCAATCGTGGGAACGATGGTTGATATCGGCGCCGGAAAACTAAAGCCCGTAGATCTCCGTAAAGTTATCGAGAACAAGAACAGGAATTCTGCCGGAACGTCTGCACCTGCTCATGGGTTGTATCTTGTGGATGTGGGCTATGATTTTGACGTGGATTTTTCTTAAGTTCTGGTAATAAGCTGTGGTTTTAACACAAAGTCCTTGAAGATTTTTTCTTCTGACTGATTTTAAGATGCAAAAAGCCGATAATGCAAAGATTTATTTTTCATACTGCTGATTTTTAGAAGACAAAGGCAAATAAATTTGCTTCGCGAAGCTTAAACGAACGCTTCATCAATCAGCTTGCTGATTCTTTCTTTGCTCACTTAAAAATATAGAGGTTTAAGATAAAACCTTTGCGTTAAAGGAAAATCGTGTAGATTTTTTGTTTGCGCAAAGTTTAACGCAAAGATTTATTTTCCCTACTGCTGATTTTTAGAAGGCAAAGGCAAATAAATTTGCTTCGCGAAGCTTAAACGAACGCTTCATCAATCAGCTTGCTGATTCCCCTTAGCCAACTTAAAAATATACAGGTTTAAGATAAAACCTTTGCGTTAAAGAAAAAAACGCAACTTTGCAGATCACAAACGTTTCTTGTCAAAAGTTAAATCTAAGTTATAAAAAACACAGCGGAATTCCGTACTTTTAAAATAAATATGGAGAAGCACTAAAAAACACACAACCGATGAAATTAACACAGGAACAGCAGGACATCATCAACTCGTCCGGAAATATTAAGATCAACGCCGTAGCCGGATCGGGAAAAACCACCACCGTTATTGAGTATGCCGCGACACGCCCGGCCGGAAGCAGAATCCTCTATCTGGTATTCAACAAAGCGGTGCGGATCGAAGCAACCAAAAAAATTGCCGATAAAGGACTTCAGCAGGTAAAGGTGGAAACCGCCCATTCGCTGGCTTTCCGGCATATTGTTTTTAAGCACAATTACAAAGTACGGGCACAAGGCTACAAAACCCATGAGATTGCCGCACTTCTGAACCTACAGGGCAATGGGGAAAAACATGCGGAATATATTGTCGCCAATCACATCAACAAATGCATTGCCTACTTCTGTAACAGCGACAAACGGAAAGTCCAGGACCTGAATTACCTCGACACCGTTACCGATCCGAAAGCCAAAGCATTCGTTGCAACCTTTTATGACTATATCATTGCGCAGACCAGGGTGCTGCTGAGTAAAATGGACAGAGGGGAAATTGAAGTGACCCACGATTTTTACCTGAAGAAATTCCAGCTGCTGAACCCGGAGCTCGGCTACGATTATATCCTCTTTGATGAAGGCCAGGATGCTTCTCCTGCCATGCTCGATCTCTTCTTTAAACAGAAAGCGGTAAAAGTAATCGTCGGCGATACCCATCAGCAGATCTACAGCTGGCGGTACGCCGTGAATTCCCTGGAGAAAGCAGATTTCACGACCTATCATCTTTCCACCAGCTTCCGTTTCGGAGAAGATATTGCCGGGCTGGCTTCGGAAGTCCTGGAAATGAAAAGTCACCTTGATGAAAACTTTAAAGCCTCCGTTCCTATCACAGGAGCTGGGAAAAATAAGAAAATTAAAACCCGCGCGACCCTGGCGAGAACCAATCTCGGGCTGCTCCTCAAAGCCATCGAATACGTTACGGAAAACAAAAGATCGAGACAGATTTATTTTGAGGGAAATATCAGTTCCTACACCTATGCCGATGACGGTGCGTCGCTTTATGATGTGCTGAACCTCTACAGCAACAAACGCCACCTGATTAAAGATGAACTGATCCGTTCTATGAAAGACCTCGCCGAGCTGGAAGATTATATCGAGAAGACAGAAGACGTGCAGCTTTCCCTGATGGTCGAAATCATTAAGGAATATGAGAGTGAAATCCCGGAAATCATCAATACCATCAAGAAAAGGCATGTCAGTAACAATAACAAGGAAGATGCGGACATGATTTTTTCAACCGTCCACCGCTGCAAAGGCATGGAATACGATTCGGTAGAGCTGGTCAATGATTTTATCTCCGAAAAAAGACTGGATAAACTCAAGGAAGACCGCCAGAATTTTGAACTGAGCATTCCTAAGCTCAACGAAGAGATCAATCTGCTGTACGTTGCCGTAACGAGGACCAAAAGCGATCTTTTCATTCCTGAAACGTTGCTGCCGGATACCTTTAATTCGGAATCACCGCACATTCATGTGGTAAAAGTGAAAAATGAAGATGAAGAGCTCCCGAAGAAAAATACTTTTGCCGATGCTGAAAAGAATAGAAATAAAAAAGAGAAAGCCTATTCCGTAGAACAGATCCGGACGACCCACAAAGGAGCCTACAAGCCCTGGACCCAGGATGAAGATGATGAGCTGGCCGGAATGTTCAGTGACGGATGCCCGATTAAGGAAATCGCCGATCATCTGGGAAGAACCAAAGGTGCCATTGTTTCCCGGATCAAAAAACTAGACCTGGAACATTTTTATTAATTTTAAAGTGAACCTCAAAATGGCTGGAAGAGGGAAGCCGGAAGTTTTTTCTGTCGATATAAAGTCACGGGTTTGTTTGGATTTTGATGTAAACTTTCCGTTGTTTCTTTTAATTTTCTGAATTAAAAGAAACTGTTTTTATTCTTTACGATGCTTTAATGAGTGAATACTGTTAAATATTCAGTACTTGATTTTTTAGCTAAATCCCTTGATCTCTTGATGTTAAAAAAATAAAAGCTAAATTTATTTTAAAATTTAAATAAGATGCTATGGATCTCAAAAACATCGCTGAAAAAATAATCAGTCTTAAAAATGCAGATCTTGAACTCCGGGATCAGCTGATCCTTAAAGGAGAACTGGGAAATGGATATCATGAGAAAATGCAGGCTCTTCACCATAAAAATGCCGAAATACTGGATGAAATCATCGGTCATATCGGCTATCCTACCACTGAAAAAGTAG
>JBMDXW010000392.1:0-5013 GCA_048594965.1 Chryseobacterium sp. | reverse complement strand
ATTCCTGGTCTACCGAATATTTGTAATTTTTGCTAAAATTTTTAAGCACGTCATCCGTGGAAACAATATCATTTGCATGATCCAGTGATGCGAGGGTCTTGGGATCCGAAGAAAACCGCTCTTCAATCATGTACATTTCATCACCGTAGTGCATGTTGTATTCTCCGAGTGCTTTTTGTTTAGGAATATAGTATAACCTCGGATTGCTGTGATAAAGATTCAGCTTGTCCGACAGGTTGCCGATCGCAAAAGGTGTGAAAGGATGATTGGTGGTATAGAAGTCCAGCAGGAATTTTTCCGGGAAGGTGTTGTCCAGCTCATTTCCGAACGTACTTTTTTTAAAAGCCATGTTGTTAAGAAAACGCACGGCACTTTTTTTCACGCCTCTCATCACAAATTCCTGTCCGTCGTTTGCTTTCAGCCTCAGGCTGTTCGATTGGTTTCCTCCTCCTTCTCTGAAAGGCGTGTATCCGCCATCCAGTGTAGAAATATTGGCAGTCGGAGCTTCTACAGGCATGCCGTAGTATTTCCGGTAATGTTCACCCCAGAGCCATCTGTAAAATTTTCTTTTTTCCGTTAATTTTTTAGGGTAAATCGTGGAAGTTACAGTTGATGGAAATGAGTCGGGATAATTATTGATAAAATCGGTCGGTTTTTTTGTTACCTGAATATGTGAAAGTTTTTCTAAAGAATTATCTTTTGTCGAAAAATATTCCACATCAGTACTTTTGTCTTTCCTGATATTTAGCACGGCAAATCCGCTCCCTCCATATGAAAAGTCTGTTTTTTCCCGGATCGACGCAGGATCTACCTTTGAGCCGGCACCGCTGATGATCTGCCTGATGTTCCTTGCTTCGTGATACTGAAGGTTATGATCGTGTCCGGAAACAAAAATCACATTCTCCTTGTCCTGGACAATACTTTTTAAGCGGTTGGCCAGGTCGGCATAATGGCGGTTGTTGATGTCTTCAGGATTCGCGCCTGAAGAACTCCTCACGACATTGATCAGACTCGCAACCCCCGGTACCGGAATTTTACTTTTCAATGGGAAAAGATTTGATTTTGCCGAACTGTACCCGGCATGCGTCCCGCTGCTGATCACAGGATGATGGAGCGCTACAATGATCTGCTTGTCCTGATTTTTAGTAATGAGGTCTTTAAACTCTGTAAAAAAATCTTCGCGGGTTTTAATATCACAGTTTTTATTGATTCCGGGATGTTTGTCCCAGTTTAAAAGTGCCCATTCCGAATCGATGACAATTAATTTTATATCTTTTGTTAAACTGATATCGTCAATCGGACATGAGTTTTTAGGGAGAAAAGCTTTTTTATCATTTAGATAATTTTTTACAAAATCTTCCTGCGCTTTCATTCCGTCCAAACCGTTGTACCAGTCATGGTTTCCTGGAATAACCAGTGTTCTGCCTTTAAAGTTTTTTACAATGGACAGCTGGTCTTCTAGCTTTTTCTTAGCCTCATTATAATTTTTGTCAGACTTGTCCGGCATTCCTTTCGGGTAAATATTATCCCCTAGAAAAATCAGCATGGAGTTACTGTCAGCGGTTTCCAGCCGGCCTTTCAGTAAATGTAAAGTGTTTTGAGACTGAAGCTCATCCGCGTTTCCCGCATCTCCTACCAGGAAAATTTTAAAATCAGTTTCCGATTTGATATCGGAATGGCTGACTTCAGATAAGTTTTTGCCCTTTTTTACGTTATATGTTGCGCAGGAATAGAGAACTCCGGCGGACAATACGAATCTAAGAGCAAGAGAAGTATTTTTTAGATGAGTTTTCAAGTATAAATTCATAAATTTACATTAACAAAATTTCGGTGATGGACATTTTACAAAAAGCCAAAGATTATGTTGAAACCTTATTCAAAGATAAGCTATCTTCGGTATATTTTTATCATAATTTTATTCATACTACATTTACGGTAAATAAAGCTGAGGAAATCTTAAAAAATACGCCTGTCTCCGAAAAAGATCAGGAAAAGGTATTGCTTGCTCTCTGGTTTCACGATACAGGATACATAGAATGTGCCAAAGATCATGAAGAGAAAGGGGTAGAGATCATGAAAGATTTTCTTCAGAAGGAAAATTACGCTGAAAATGATATCGATGATATTGCAAAGCTGATCCTGGCCACAAAGATCACCTACGAGCCGCAGAATCTTCTGGAAAAAATTGTAAAGGACGCTGACTGCAGCCATTTTGCAAGCCACGACTACAATGATATTTCCGATGCTTTACGTAAAGAGTGGGAGCTTACCAATGTAAGATGCTTTTCAAATGATGAATGGAATTCCGGGAACCTTGACATGCTGAAGCACAAACACCGTTTCTATACCGACTACGCGAAGCAAAACTGGCAACCCCTGAAAGATAAGAATATCAGGAAAATTGAGAAAAAACTTGAAAAGGAAGAGGATAAAAAAGAAACGTCCGAAAGTAAAAAATCCAAAGATAAAGAACCCAAATCCGATCGCAGTGTCGATACTTTATTCAGAGTGACCCTCAGCAATCATACGCGGTTAAGCGATATCGCTGACAGCAAAGCCAATATTCTGCTTTCGGTAAATGCGATTATCATTTCAGTCTGCCTTTCGGTGCTGGTTCCAAAGCTGGATACTCCTAAGAATTCACATCTCATCATTCCGAGTTTTATCCTGCTTTTATCGGCTGTTTTAACGATTATTTTTGCCATTCTTTCTACGAAACCTAATGTGACCAAAGCAAGGTTTACAGCAAAAGATGTCGCTGAAAGAAAGGTCAACCTTTTATTTTTCGGGAATTTCAACCGGATGATTTTTGAGGATTATCATGATGCGATGAACATATTGATCAAAGACCGCGACTATATTTATGATTCTATGGTAAAAGATTTATATTACCTGGGTAGGGTTTTAGACCGGAAGTACAGGCTTTTATCCATCACTTACCAGATCTTCATGGCTGGAATCGTCATCTCGGTATTGTCTTTCGGATATGCTTTTCTGACACTTTAAAAGATGCCATCTAAGATAAAACACAAGCTCATTCATTCAGGATGAGCTTATTTTTTAGGCTATAGAAACCCTCAGGGCAAGAAGTCCGGTAATTCCCTGCAGATCCTCCACCCGAAGGAATTCAATGTCGTTGCGAAGCATCTCTTTTCTCTGCAGTTTACCGATGTAATCTAAATATTCACGTTGGTTTTCCATACCGAAATAGACGATCGTGATTTTCCCCGGACAGGTAATCCGTTCCGCCGAATCTTTCACGTGGGCTTTATCCAGCCGTTTTTTAATGATCTCATAATAAGAATTGAAGGCGCCGTCTACGTCAAAACGTTTCTCGTCCATTCGGAAACGGATGTCGATTTTTTCATTGTAAACAAAGATCAGGGAAGCAATATCCATGGCAATCGGCAGATCTTTTTTGAAATTCCGGAATTCACGTTCCATATTGCAGATGGTTTTCAGCTGCCAGTATCTGAGCTTATGAACGACTTTCGAATGATAATTGAGTTCCGGAGCAATATTTTTTCCGATGTACAGATTATGCTCAATTCCATCAGATTTAAATCTTTCATAATAATGTGGGAAAATCTGCTGGGCTTTTACCTGGCTTTCATCAAGGACGTCGGCCAGCTTCCTGTTGACAAGGGTAATCGAATCATCGAGATTTTTACGATTTGCATAAAATAAATCATTCTGTGTAAAGACCTGGCTGAAATAATCTTTTATTTTTGCTTTGACCTCACTGGATGTTTTGATTTCCAGTTTTGCCTGTAAGAAAGGATGAATTTCATCCCTCAGTAGACGCTGAAAACGCTGTTCGCTGTCGGCCTTGATTTCGTTGTTTAATTCATTTTCAAAAATATCGATCGCGAGAAGGTACTTTTCGGTATCGGCATCCGTGAGCATTGAGAAAATCCCGTGCAGGCATTCAATCTGCTGATTAAGGTCTTCAAGCATCAGATTGTAGCGCTTTTCGGAGGAAGAGCGGATATCCGAGAAGCCAAAGAGCGGTGTAAGATTTTTGAAGGTGATCTGCCGTAAAGTATATATTTTTTTATTCAGGGAGGCATTAAAATACTTCTCTGCTTCGTTTCTGAATTTCCAGACCACGCTGTCGTGTATGGAGGTGTATTCGCGTTGGATAATGGCTTCTATCTGATAGTTTTTTTCAAAGCTGAACCGGTTCAGGGAAAATAAGATCATGTCTGAGAAAAACTCTAGTTTTTTCAGCTTCAGGCCGTTGAAACTGTTGACAATAGGAGAGGTAAACTCCATAATGGCAATCAGTTCGTTTTCTTTCATGATGGGAATAACCATGAAGCTGCTAATTTTATTTTCACTTAAAATTTTAAATGACGGAAGAGCTTTTATATCGTGATCCAGATTTGCAATATTTGAAACTACGATCGGTTTTGAATTGTGATTTAAATTTATAAACGTATTTTTTCTGGTTTCTTCATCAAACGTGTTGATCCAGAAATCCAGAATATGATTGGTAAAAACATTTTCGTAGATCGGAAGTTTTTCAAGCCGCTGATCTTTTTTGTTAAAAAGCATCAGTCCGAAATTGAGTTCGGCCACATCAAAATAAGATTTAAAGATTTCGATGAGGTTTTCGTCCGGAGAAAGGTTTTCGGGGTCGATGCTGATCATGCTTGATTTCAGATCGGATAGGGCAACCTCTGAAGTGCAGTCGACCAGCGAAATGATGGTAAAACCTTTTAAGATCCACGATTCCGAAGGAAAGTATTTTTTCCACATTTTAAAATCATCAAGATTTTCCAGCAGCATATCCACGACTTCTTCAGACGGTATTTTTGTGCCTTCGGTAGGGTAAACGTCCGTAAAATCTGAATTGACTGTAATCTTATAATGCTTCATGATCCCCTGCCGGTTGGGAATGTCGTAATAAAAAGGAAGTGAACTTTTGATGTCCCTTTTGTAATAGGCTTGCAGGATGAGACAGCAGCAGAAGACATAAAACTCATCGTCGTCAATATTCCGTAATTCTAT
>JBMDXW010000391.1:0-9411 GCA_048594965.1 Chryseobacterium sp. | reverse complement strand
CGTTCACCCAGGAAAACAGCTCCATTAACAAACGGTATGGCGGAACAGGCCTTGGACTCACCATTTCAAACAACATCCTTCGGTACATGGGAAGCCAGCTTTCGCTTACCAGTGTTCCGGGAGAAGGGTCGGTGTTTTTCTTCGATCTTGAAGTGCCGTACGAGATTTCCGAATCTACGGAGCATCATGACCTGACCGTAAAAAGGGCTTTGGTTGTAGATGATAATGAAAGCAACAGAATCATTCTTGAGCACATGCTCGCTTATAAGAATATTGAATGCAGACTGGCTGCCAATGGGATGGAGGCCCTGGAAATCCTTTTTAAAGGAGAACGTTTCGATGTGATTTTGATGGATTATCATATGCCGGTCATGTCCGGATTAGAGACGATCGACAAAATAAGCGAACTCTTTAATAAACGAAAGGATGTTTCTCCTGTGATCATACTTTCGTCTTCTTCGGAGGAAATGGAGGTTGCGACTTCAGTTCGTGAAAGGGATAACGCTTATTTACTGCTCAAACCAATTAAGTCAGATGATTTATACAAGACATTGGAAAAGGTTTCTCAGGCCGTTACTGCGGAGGAGGTTCCGGATCAGAGCCCAAAAGAATCCCATTCATTTGCCCAGGAACTTGAAGTACTTCTGGTAGACGACAATCCGGTGAATATGGTCCTGAATAACAGAATGATGAAATCGCTGGTTCCCAACGTACATCTGACCGAGGCCGTCAATGGACTGGAAGCCTTGGATGAATGCGGCAAAAAACAGTTTTCTATTATTCTTATGGATGTGCAGATGCCGGCGATGAATGGTATGGAGGCAACACAGAAAATCAGGATGCTTCCGGGCTATGAAAATGTGCCGATCATAGGCGTTACGGCCGGAAACGTGCTTGGGGAAAAAGAAAAATGCCTGGAAGCGGGAATGAATGACTTTCTACCTAAGCCCCTGAGACAGGCGGATCTTCTGGTAATACTTAAGAAATATATCAGCCCAGGAGGCCTTTCAGAGGGTTAAATGGAAATGAAATCTGAATTTAAATTTAAATATAGTCTGCTAAACAAAATACTACCAGATAAATAATCAACAACTCCCGGTCAATGCATAAAAGAGATAAAGCCATACCTTTAAACCCGATGACTGACACTGACCGAAGGGGTATTTCCGTAGAAAGAATCAGTTTTGACAGCAATGATTTCAGGCACTCTCATCGTGATGAGGGACATACTTTTCATATCGTAGAAAAAGGAAGCGTTCATATAGAAATTGACTTCAAAAGGTATGAGATCGTCGCACCGTCTTTGGTGTACATGCATCCTGATCAGGTTCACCGTATTTTGCATTTTGAGCAGATCACGATTGGCTATCTGTCTTTAAAAGCAGAAATCCTCAATCCCGAATATCATAAATTACTCGAGGAACTGGCACCCACCGAACCTCTGATTTTAGAGGTTGAAACGAATGCTACGCTTTTAGCCATCTTTGATCTTTGTCTCAATTTTTCAATTCAGAACAACAACAGATTGCATTACTCTCTGTTAAAGGATTCCTGCAATACCCTGGTTGCTTTTGTGATCTCGCAGTTTTTAAGTAAAGATAAAACTCACGGTAATTTTTCAAGATCTGAAAGTATTGCAAAAGCTTTTAAAGAATTACTGGAAAAACATTACCGCATCTGTAAGAGTCCGGGCTGGTACGCTGAAAAATTAAATATTTCTACGGCTTATCTGAATGAATGCATTCATATCGCAACGGGATTTTCGGTTTCCCATCATATCAGGGAACGCATCATCCTGGAAGCTAAACGACTTTTGCACCATACCGACCAATCGGTGAAGGAAATATCTTTTGAACTGGGATATGACGATTATCCTTATTTTTCGAGAATCTTTAAAAAATCAACTGGCCTGTCTGCCCTGGTATTTCGAAACAAAAACCGCGATTGATCCAATCATTACAGCGGATCCTTATTTTTAATCGATCTTTTGTTTGTAAACTTTGCATCATCATGTAAATAATTTAAAAATGAAAGAAAATAAGAAGGTCCTGGTGAGTGGCGCAAGCTTTGCCGGACTTACAACCGCTTACTGGATGAATCGGATGGGATACCAAGTGACGGTCGTAGAAATCTCTGATCACCTTAAAATGGGAGGAACTCCTGTTGATATTAAAGATCAGACTATTGAAATCGTTAAAAGGATGGGCCTTTTTGAAAAAATAAAAACCCACAGAATAGGCCCTGAAAAATGGGAGTTCAAAAACTCAGATGATGTTAGCGAGCTGGTCATAACCCTTGAAAAATTGCCTGATAACGGGTTTGAAATCGAAAGAGATATTTTATTACAGATGTTGTATGATCTTGTAAAGGATGATGTCGATTTTATGTTTAACAATAGCATCGTTGTTTTAGATGAAAAACAGGACGGTGTCAAAGTATCCTTTAGAGACGGTTCCGTCCATCAGTTTGAATTTGTTTTCGGATGTGACGGTGTTCATTCGGCGGTGCGCAGAATCTGGTTTGGAGAGGAAAAAGAATATGTGCACTTTCTCGGCCAGTACTTCTGTATTTCCATTGCAGACAGATTGTTGGTGGAAAAAGGCACATACCAGCTGTACGCAGAACCAAACAGAAGTCTTGCCCTTTATGCTTACCGGCATAAAACGGATATTATTTTTACCTTTCGGCCGGAAAAAGAGATTTCCTATGATTTCCGTAACCGTGAACAAATGAAGCAGATCGTGCTTGCCCAGATGCAGGAGATGGGCTGGAGAACCTCCGAACTGAAAGATGAACTGATCAGCTCCGGTTCTTTCTACTTTGATAAATTTTGCCAGGTCAAAATGCCGTCTTGGACCAAAGGTCGGGTTGCATTAGTCGGTGACGCGGGATATTGCGCTTCTCCGGCAGCCGGAATGGGCGGGTCGCTGGCCATCATCGGAGCCACTGCACTGGCAGATGCTTTCGGCAAGCACAATGGAGATTTTGTCCGTGCTTTTGAAGCATATGACGAAGGCCTTCGTCCGTTTATTGATGAGGTTCAGACTGCGGCAGTTCGGATGTTGGATAAACTTCTCCCCTCCACACAGGAAGAAATAGCCCGGAGAAACAGGTACGGTTTCGAGTTTTAGCGAAATCTATTTGATCAGAACAAGAATTAGAAAGATTGTTATTTTTTTCTGTTAAATAAAACCCGTTCGATCGGTACAGATTTTGGTCTACAGCTACGGAAGATAAAATCCTGAAATCCTGATAATTCAGGATTTATCTTTCACAAAACCACCTCACAAAATAAAATTATGAAAAAAGCATCAATTAAAACCATTGCAGAAAAAATGAAAAACCTGGATTTCTGTATGATGGTCACACAGGACGGAAGGCAGATTTCTCATTCAAGACCGATGAGTAACAACGGAAAAGTAGAATACGATGGAGATTCCTGGTTCTTTACCTACGAAGACAGTCGTAAGGTAGATCATATCAACAAGAATCACCATGTAAACCTCATTTATCAGACCGACGATATGCTCTTTATAGAATGTACCGGTAAAGGTGAAATTATTAAAGACAAGGAAATTTTAAAAGAAAAATGGATCGGCGAACTGGAACAATGGTTTCCGGATGGAGTAGATACACCGGGTATATGTTTGATTAAAGTCAGCGCAAAACAGGTAAAATTCTGGCATAAGGAGGAAGAAGGGGAATATAATTCGTGATTTTGTACAATTTAGAAAAGTTTTTAATTTTTATATTTAAGTTCAATAATTAATAAGTCATGATATTATAAATACATCATGACTTATTTTTATGAAGTTTTATTGAAACCAATGAACCTATGCCTGGCAGTACTTTCTTTAACGATGTTTCAATTCAGGTATTTTTACCTTCAGTTTAGGTCTTTAGGCTAAGGTTTTAAGTCTTTTAGCTAAAGTTTTAAGTGTCTTAGCTAAAATTTTAAGTCTTTAAATTAATTTTTTAGGTAATAATGTGAAAATTTTCGAGGTTTTCATTAAAAATTTGGCAAAAACGAAAAAGAAGACATTTAAGATTCGGTCACGGGAAAATCATTTCCTTTGTCGCAATCAAGTTCTGGGGTAAATGGACACCGTTTTGATTGTATTATTTAGCGTCAGTCATTTTTTTGTTTATCCTTACAAAATCTGCCGGTTTCGCCAGTAATAAGAATTCATGATTGGTTTTACTCCTTAACTACTTTAAAGGTTTTTTCATGTTTTTGGGTCTTTACTTTCAGGAAATAGATTCCGGAAGATATTCCTTTTATGTTTATTTTTGAAACATGGTCTTCCTTTGCGATTGATTGTCCTAGAACGTTGATCAGTTCAAGTGAGGTAATATTTTCCTTTGATTGCACAAAGAAATAATCTTTGGCAGGATTAGGATATATCGAAATCGTTTCCGGCGCTGAAATACTTTCTGAAGCGGATAAATTTGATGAGGCAAGTGTCAGCCGCATTACTATAATGTAAAAAGAAGGTAGGTTTACATATCCGCTTGAAACCAGTTTGCCATCAGGCGTAAAGTTCATGCTGTTGCTTCCGTATCGGTATTCTGAAGAATATACGCGATCGGTAGTGTCATAGAATCCGTTTGTACCGAACGTCGGGTCTAATGCGCCATTTTCAGTAAGGCGTATAAACCGTCTGAAATCATAGTAATTGGTCGAGTTGAAATAGGATCCTGAGACATAAATTCTATTCTGCATATCGGTTTTTACTGAAGAATAATGATTATAACCGAAGCCCACAGTTCCTGTCCCATTAAACGTCGTATCCGGTGTTCCGTCTGCATTGAACTGCAGCAAATAAAACATGGAATTTGGGGTGATACTGCTGGTAGAAGCATAGGGTTTTTCGCCTAGTACAAGAATTTTGCCGCCGGCTGTAAAAACGAGATCACGCGCTTCCCTGGCTGTAGAACTGGATAGAAACAAACCGTTGATCCCAAAACTGGTATCCAAAGTTCCGTTACTGTTAAAGCGGGCAAGGAACATCTGGTTGTTTTCCGGATAGCTTGCATTGATAACGACTGCACCGGAAATGATATATTTCCCATCGGTCTGCCTCGCCATGGCATTGCTGATCACAGAAGGATATCCAAATTTGGAAGAAACTTCACCATTTGCACCAAACCCTGCATCCAGCTGTCCTCCAGCATTTACTTTTACGAGATAGGAAGAACCGTTTTTGTCTCCATAGGCAACCATACTACCGTCTGGCAATATTTCCAGATCCCTGATATAAGTAGCATTTAAATCCGTTATTCCACCATTTCCGAAGGTGGTGTCATAACTTCCGTTCGGAAGCAGTTTTCCGATAAAAGCCGAAGTGTCCCCCCTTCCTGCGATCATGATTTTTCCATCCGATAAAACTTTCATATCATAGATAATGGAAGAATTGCTTGTCGAGCTGTAGAGAAGCCCGTTATTGCCAAAAGTATTGTCCAGAGTGCCATTTTCATTATATCTTGCAACCAGATATGAGTTTATCGTACTAGGATCATTTTTAAGCATACTTCCACCCACAAGTATTTTTTTATCTGCCTGTACTGCGGTACAGTTTGCATAATTGTTGTTCCATACTGAAAGATAAACCTTGCCCGAGGAATTAAATGAAGCGTCTTTGCTGGGGATGGACTGGGCGTGAGCATTAAAAGACAGAAAAGGAAGTAAAAGTAAAAGTTTTTTCATAATTATCAGATATAATCCACGAATGTAAGTGATTTTTTATGATAAATTAAATCTTTAAAGTCAAGATCATATCGGATATTTATATTATTTTTATTTGAGACGGTATGCGTATTCTTTATTGTAAGCATCTCTCTAATAAATATAAAAAAGAATCATGCTGATTAATTTGTTACCTCCGGACGGAGGAATGCTCTATAAAGAAACCGATATGGCTCAGTTGTTTCCCGAGCCGCTAAATGCACTCACGGCTGTATTTTTTCTGGCCCTGGCCATTTTTTGGACGATTAAGTTGAAAGGTCATTTTAAAGAGAATCCTTTTTTAACCTACTGTCTGGTGTTATTGTATATCGGTGCGATAGGCGGCACGGTTTATCATTCCTTCAGGCAATGGCCGGTATTTATTATGATGGACTGGCTGCCGATCATGCTGCTCTGCTTATCCGCCGGGTTTTATTTTGTCGCCCGGAGCACCCGGTGGTATTATGCGGTTTCAATGGTTCTTATTTATGGAATACTCCTGTTTGCTTTGAGAAACTGGATCCTGACCGACCATCCTTCTCTTTTTATCAACGTCAATTATGCCATAATGGCTTCCTTTGTCCTGTTCTCGGTGTTGAGGTACCTGATCTATACCCGTTGGAAAGCCGGAAAATGGGTCGGCTTTGCTTTATTGTCCTTTGTGTTGGCACTGACTTTCCGTATCGCTGACAAGTGGGAATGGATTCGTTTCGGGACCCACTTTTTATGGCATACGTTCGGGGCGATTGCTGCCTTCTGTATGTTTAAGTATATCTTTCTTACGCGGGATAGGGTAAGGAAAACTTAGTTTTTTTATTTCTGTGCCTTGCGAAGTGTCTTAATTTTGATGAGGTAATTAAGCAATTGAAAAAGGTAATTTAGGGTAAAGTTTACATTAAATGTAAACTTTTTTTAGTATATTTGTTAAGCCATGTACGTATTAAATAAAATTACGGGTGAGAAACAGTGGGCAACAATAACTAAAATTGATGCTGCTGAAATTGCGCAAATTAATAAGACCAGGCGATTTGACTTTAATTGGAACAAAGAGAAAAACTTCCATGTTTACAAATTAACCGTAGAAGGCAAAGAAGAGCCGATAGGGCTGCTGTCAATAGAAGATCGGCCACAGGATTATGCTTTGGAAATCAGGCTTCTGGCTGCATCTAAAAAAAATGTCGGCAAATCGCAGAATTATAGCCGGATTGCGGGCTGTCTTATTGCCTTTGTATGTAGGGAAGCATTTAAAAAAAGGATTTGGAGGATATGTATGCTTAAAGCCAAAAACAAAACTTGAAAGACATTATATGCAACAATATGGATTTCAGTCAACCAAAATGTATTTGGTAACCGAAGGAGAAAATTCTTTAAAATTAATTCAGGAATATTATGAAGACAAATAGGAAAGAAATTAAGGAAACCGATTTTTCAAAGTTTACAGGTGAAGAACTTGCAGATGCTTTTGTCTTTCCGGCTGATCAGGTTTTGGATACGAAAGAGAAAAGAGAGGAAGAAAACTTTTGGGCGGCCCGCCGGAACCAATTCGATAACCGTACGAATAAGCAAAAAATGTATTCCAGATTGTTACAGCTCAAGTTTCAATTGGAAGACTATATAAACAGCAGCCAATATCTGGAAGCTTTCAGTTTCGGATTTTTTTTAAATGAGTATGTGAGCAGACAGGACAAGAAAGATAAAGACTTCGCTGTTGAGGTTGATGTTAAGCCAGCTGTACTTAGCCAATATATGAATAATCACCGAAAGCCGACCGATGAGTTCATCATCAGGCTCGAATTACATTCCAACGGGATGATTCCCGCAATAAGTTGGTTTAAGGTGATCCAAAAAGATAAAGAGCATGAGATCATGACCAATCAGAAATTAAGGGATGAAGAAAGCAAGCATGTTAAAAACAGACTTGGACTGGCTTACTAGCTTCCATTTTAAGGGAGAAGGCTGGCACCGGCAGGTAAATTTTTTCCACGAATCAGCCGCAAGCTTCATCAGATCAGCCTGCTGATCCATCTTTGCCTTCTTAGGATTTATGCATCAGGAAAATCAAACTTTGCGTTAAAATAAGTTTTGGCTAAAGCCGGATCTTATATCGTTATAACGATATCGGGCTGAAGCCCGATGCTATTAATACCATATACATAAAAACCACGATCCGCCGAACAAGCTTGATGATAAGGTAATGAATTTTCTCATTTCCTGCCGGGAAAAAAACCATTTACCTATATTTGCCCCGCAAAGCAAATTCAAATGTTCAAAAAAGGAATAACTGTACTTCTCCTTAGCTTTTTAACGGCTTTTTGTTGGGCCCAGCAGGTCCGGCCTTCCAAATCATCAGAAATTTACTGTGAACTCAAAACCCTGAAGCACCTGCCTAAAGTCTTGTACCTGGCGGCGCATCCGGATGATGAAAATACAGGCTTGCTCTCCTGGCTGGTCAACGATCAGAACCTGGAAACGGGCTACCTGTCCTTAACCAGAGGTGACGGCGGACAGAATTTACTGGGAACGGAGCAGGGAGCTGCATTGGGCTTAATCAGAACGCATGAACTTCTGGAGGCCAGAAAATTAGATGGTGCCCAACAGTTTTTTACCCGGGCGATTGATTTTGGATTCTCAAAAAATACCACCGATACTTTTAAGCAATGGGATGAAAACAGCATTACTGCGGATGTGGTCTGGGTCATCCGTAAATTCCGGCCGGATGTGATCATCTGCCGTTTTCCGCCTACGGCGGCGGCAGGACACGGACAGCATGCAGCTTCGGCGGTCGTGGCGGAAAAAGCCTTTAAGCTCGCAGGGGATAAAACCGCTTTTCCGGATCAGCTCAAATATGTCAATGTATGGCAGCCGAAACGCTTGTTGTGGAATACCTTCCGGTTCGGTTCGGTGAATACGACGGCTGAAAACCAACTGAAAATCACCGTCGGACAATATGATGCGCAGCTCGGAATGGGCTATGGCGAACTGGCCGGATTAAGCAGAAGCCTGCACAAAAGCCAGGGCGCGGGAACACAGTCGATCGCCGGGATTAAAACCGAGTATTTTACGCATGTGGCTGGTGAACCGGCCAAAACAACCCTTTTGGATGGAGTCGTGAAAACCTGGACCTCCAAAGGAAATGCGGATATCGACCAAGCTTTAGATAAAATTATTGCAGCTTTCAATTTCAATAGTCCGGACCGTAGTTTGCCAGCTTTGTTGGCTTTGCGGAAAAAGGTGATGGCGATACAGGATCCGGAACTGAAAAAAGATAAAATCAAATCGCTGGACCGGATCATTCTGAGCTGTGCCGGGTTTATGGGCGAAGCGGTAACCAACCAGCCTGAAGCCGTGGCCGGAGACCCGTATAATTTTAAATTAAATCTGATTGCAAGAGCTGAAAATCCGGTGGTTCTGGAAAATGTAAAATGGCTGAACCAGTCGGAAAAGCTCAACAGAAAACTGGCTAAAGATTCTTTAATTACCGTTGAACATAAAATTCAAATGCCGGCAGATGCAGCACTTACGGAACCTTACTGGCTGGCGAAACCGGCGGTAAATGCGGCCACTTTCTCCGTTCCGAATGATACGTTGGTAGGTTTGCCCGAAACAGAATCACCGTTGAATGTTGTGCTTGATTTAAAAATCGGTGGAGAAAAGTTTCAGGTGAAGCTTCCTTTATCGTTCAAGAA
>JBMDXW010000390.1:0-2852 GCA_048594965.1 Chryseobacterium sp. | reverse complement strand
AATATTGCCCTCTTACTTCGGAATCCAGTTCTTCATAGGTTTGAAAAAATTTCTGATAATCTCCTTTATCCTTAAGATTTTCCAAATAGCTGAAATAATCATTGATATCTGTTTTAAGGCTTTCACGGATTTCCCGCTCGGTTTCCGCAACAGAACCTACCGGCTGTAGAGGCACGCTCACTTTAGATGACTTACGTTTCTTCTGCCAGCTTTTAAACAAAATGTAGGTAAAGAATAACCCTATTAAAATCGCTATATTTACGAAAAGTACATTCCAGTGGAATTTATTTTTTTCTTTTACTTTGAGCGAGGTCGTTTTCAGCACAGGTGTGTTCACCGTCTCTAAAAAAGTATTGGTGTATTCATTTACTTTTTCGACCGCCGTGCGGGATTCCATGATCTGCTCATGGGAAAAAGCCCTTACGTTAAGCATTTCGTGGCCCAGATCTACATATTCTTTTTTAGAAGGATCAAAAAATGCAAAGTCTTCCGTCCGGATAGAAATATCACCGGCTTTTTTGGGGATAACGAGATAATTTGCCAGGATCTCGCCTTTCATTCCGGTTGTCTGCGTAGTGACTTTTGAAGTAATTTTAGGAGCAAAAACATCATAATCAGGTGACTCAGCTATTTTAGGAAGTTCCAGACTTTTAAGATTTCCTTCCCCACTTACTTTTACCAGAACGTTGATAGGCTTTTTAACTTCCGCCTTTTCTTTTGAGGCATTGGTAATGCTCACCTTAAAATTCCCCACTGCATTTTTGAAATATTCGGGAGAACCTTCCGGCAGTTTCTTAACATTGATCTTAACTTTATTGGATACGATTTTACTTTTTCCGGCATAAGAACTCACGGAAGCCGAAGCTCCGGGCACTTCTACATATCCTGCTTCATTCGGAAAGATAATAAAGATGGCCAAAACCTGCGAAGACATATTTCCATAATCCGATGGGTCAATTTCAGATTTAGTCATGCTTATCGGATAGACATCCAGACTGTTATCTTTAGGAAGGTGAATGTTTTTCACTTTCCTTAAATTATCCATATTCCTGGAATATACTTTAAGAACGGCAATGGTAGGCTCATCCTGGTAAACATCCCTGTCGTCCACTTCCATATTAAGGTAGACATCTTTTGAAGGATTAACCGCTACTGAAGCTTTTTTATCGGCTTCTTTAACCAAAATTTCGAAAGGCTCGGTCTTGTAGATTTTATTGTTGATCGTGATGAGGAAAGAGCCGATCTTCACTTTTCCTTTCTGCTTTGGCTCCAGTGCAAGTCTCGTGACGGACTGGTAGATCACCATATTGGTTTCAGGATCCATAAGACCATTGGTCACGGAACCTGTTCCGATCAGATTAAATTTTGAAAAGTCAGGTGACCTCAGCTTGGTTTGCTGGTTGTTGTAGTCATTGCCTTCAATTTCAAGAAGAATGGTAAGGTTGATAATATCCGTGGTACTGTATACCGTTTTATCAGAAGTGACTCTGAGATTTACCTGTCCGTAAGAAGTTACGGATAATAAGAGGAACAATATGTAGGTAAGTCTGCTCTGCATCACCAATCTTTCTCGTTGCTTTCAGGCATCGAATAAGAATTTTTATTTAAAATTCTTCTGGCGGTTTCTTTTTCCTTGTCGCTTACTTTATTGAGTATCTGATTTTCAAGTTCTTTTGGGATTTTGCCTTCATTATTAGGTTTCTGATCAGGATTATTTCCTGGTCCTTTACCCTGATTCTGCTGCCCCTGGCCCTGATCCTTGTTTTGATCTTTCGGACCGTTCTGATCATCATTCTTCTGCTGGTCTTTGCCACCGCCACCTTTTCCGGAATTATTCTGCTGTTGCTTTTTCTGCTGGTTTTCTTTTTCCTTCAGCTTAGCGATTTCGTAATTTTTGCGGGTCGCTTCACTGTATGGATTTTGTTTCAGAGATTGTTTATAAAATTCGGCCGCTTTTTCAGGCTGCTTCATCTGCATATACGCATTTCCCAGATTATGCAGTGCTGCCGCTTTATCGGGAACGGTCTGAGAAAGCCTCTGTGCTTTTTCAAACTCTGCTTTTGCCTCCTCATATTTTTTGTTCTTGTACAATGCATTACCGAGGTTATAATGCGCTGTAAAATCCTTATCATTGAGTTTGATCGCCTCCATGTATTTCACAGATGCTCCATCATAATTTTTGCCGTTAAATTTTTCATTGCCTTCGTAAACCAGCGTCCGGTAATTTTTCTGCCCGAAAACAAGTCCGGAGCATAGGAAAGCAGTAATAAACGACAAAAAAATGATTTTAGTATTCATCAGTTGCAAAATTATTTCTTTATATGTTAATAAACAGTGTTTTATTTGTTAAAATTGGGTTAAAGTAGAAACATGAAAGAGCCGATTATTGCATGCTTTACACATTAAAATCTCTTTTGGGATTAAACAGATAGATGAGCAGGAAGAAAAAGATCGACACCGCAAGAAAATACTGATAATAATGATTGGCATTCTGTGATTTTACCATGGTTTCCGACGATCCTGATTTCTTTTTTAAGGCATCAATGATCCTCTCCGGTGCCTCGCTGATATTATTCCCATCAATATATGATCCACCAGTGGCCTCCGCCATTTTCTTCAAAGCTTCCGTCTGTCTTTTGGAGATCACCGTCTGCCCTGACATATCAGCTTTATATCCCATTAGCTGTCCAAATGCGTACTCGGGAACCGGAGCACCCTCATCAGATCCGATTCCCACGGATGTGATCATTATTCCCTCCTTTTTGGCCAGTTTGATCGCGGCTTCATCATTGCCTTCATTGTCTTCACCATCACTTAGAAGCACTACTTTTCTTGCCTCTTTATCTACATTT
>JBMDXW010000039.1:0-5655 GCA_048594965.1 Chryseobacterium sp. | reverse complement strand
GGTGTATTTTTATCGATTTTTTTAACGTCTTCAGCCAGGGAAAAACCGTCTTTTTTCGGCATCATGACGTCGAAAATGCAGATGTCGAATTCATTTTCGGTAAATTCCTTCAATCCTTGTTCGCCATCGGTGGCCAGAGTCACTTCAAAGTTATTGATGGTTAAATAATCCTTTAATACCGCCCCGAAACTCTGATCGTCTTCTACTAATAATATTCTGTTGCTCATAATTTTAATAATTTAGAATTAAAATTTAATAATAAGAATGAACAGGTCACTCTTGTCTTCCTATATTTAGTTTATTTGGTTTAAATCTATTCAGCTCATCGGAAGCTTTATGGTAAAAATACTTCCCTTTCCTTTGTGGGAGTCTACCAAAATCTGTCCTTTATGAAGCTCTACAATTTTCTTTACATACGAAAGACCCAATCCCTGGCCTTTTACATTATGGATATTTCCGGTCTCTTCCCTAAAGAATTTTTCGAAAATTTTTGTCTTATTCTGGGTCTCCATTCCCATTCCTTTGTCAGAAACTTCTATGACGTACCAGTGTCCCTCGTTTCTTGTTTTTATGGTGATTTCAGGAGCTTCCGGAGAATATTTGTTGGCATTGTCCAAGAGGTTTACCAGCATGTTGGAAATGTGGAATTCATCGATTTTAAAATTATACTCCGTAGCATTAAACTCCTGTCTAAGGGTTCCGTTTCTCTGCTGTACGATCAGGTTGAAGGATTCGGTAGTTCTCTTGATAAGTTCCCTCACGTTGGTTTCTTTCAGGAATAAATTGACCTCATTCCGTTCAAGTTTGGACATATTGAGTACATTTTCAACCTGTTTTTTCATTCTGAGGTTTTCCTGCTTGATGAGTTCCGAATAATACTTGACCTTATCCGGATTTGTCGCGATCTTGTCATTCGCAAGAGAATCTGTTGCTACCGAAATAGTTGCCAAGGGCGTTTTAAATTCATGAGACATATTGTTGATGAAGTCGGTTTTCACTTCCGCAAGCTTTTTCTGCCTCATCATATAATTGATGGAAATGATATAAATCCCCAGAATGGTAAGCAATGAAAGAAAGGTTCCCAGAAGCATCGGCCAGTTGTTCATGGCCAGGGAATATTCTTTTTTAGGAAAAACCAAAGCCAGGGTATACAGCGTTCTCTCTTTTGAATCTGTAAAGAGAGGATAGCTGTATGTATTGTTGTCTTTTTTCTCTTTATAAAGGCTGTTGACAACGGTCGTCAGCTTGTTGTTCTTATCCGTGATTCCATATCCGAAGGTTGCCGAAATCCCCCGTATCCTCAATTCTTTCGTAATGACGGAATCCAGTACTTTTTCGTCCACTCTCTTTGTGATGGGAAGATTGTTTCCGTTTACTTTCACAAACTCTTTCATCGCGTAATCTCCATTCTCGATATCGCGGTTGATTTCTGAGGTCAGCAGCTCACGATTGGTAGTATCCCTTTTTATTTTGTAAGCGGCCTCATCGGAATATAAAGTGGTAAGATTCAGGGAGTCTCCTTTCGGGGAAATCGGAAGTTGGTTTTTTTCGATAATGCTTTTTGAATAAACAATCTGCCGCTGCGTTCCGGAATCTTTTACCTGCTGTATGGTTGTGAGGGACGGCTGATTGCTGCTTGCAAGAATGGTGTTTCTGAAGTCTTTATTATCGACATTGAGATATTTGTCGACTTCGGCTTCACCGACGATTTTGGATGTGTTTTCCAGAGCAGAATATACCTTGGATGAAAAATCCTGATCCAGAGCACCGTAATAACGTTTCAGCCAATAAAACTGGAGCGTCACGAAGACAATCAGTGAGATCGTCATAAACACCGATATTATTGGGATGAATTTATTATTCATTATTATAATTTAAAAAATAGAATGTTAAAATTAAATATTTTATGACTTCATAAACAAAAAACGAGCCATAAAATTGTTTAATTTTTCTTAAAACTTTGTTTTTTAACATGTTATTTATAAATTATAAAATGCTTTACATAAGATAATGATGATATAAAATAAAAAAAGGTAAATTTGGCTAAACAACCATTACTATGAAATCTGATATTATTTTTAACAAAGATGAAGAGGCAGCAACAGTTTATGTCATGAAAACTTACGCCGCAGAAGTCTCTGAAGTTTGGGATTATTTCACAAAATCAGCATTGCTTGATGAATGGTGGGCTCCGGAACCATGGAAATGCGAAACAAAAACCCAGGAATTCAGGAATGGAGGAACGTGGCTTTACGCCATGGTCGGTCCGGAAGGGGAAAAGCATTATGCCAAAGTGAATTATGGTGAAATAAAGGAACACCGCAGCTTCGACGGGACAGACCTTTTTTGTGATGAAAACGGAAATGTGAATCCTGATTTCCCCGAAGCAAAGTGGCTGTTCGGATTTACAGGAATAGAAGAAGGAACGAAAATAACGGTAAATATTCATTTTGCTACTGAACAGGCCATGAACCAATTGCTGGAAATGGGTTTTGAACAGGGTTTTAAAGCAGGTTTGAATCAATTGGAGGAAATTCTTAGCCGTTTGAAAATGAGATAGTTTTAAATAAAAAATGGAGCGTAATGATGACGCTCCATTTTTTATTTAAAGACCTGGAAAATTAAATTTTCAGATCAATTCCTCATCCTGAAAATACTGGATAATCGCTTTCTTCATCAGGAGTTGCTGCTCATTGGGCTTCAGTTCGGGAAGCTCTTCAAGCTTTTCAAAATGCGGATAACCATCGTCGTCGTAATGCGAAAACTTATAATATCCGAAAGGCTCCAGCAACCTGCATACGGCAATATGAATAAGATTTACCTTGTCGTCCTTTGTATATTTCTGCTGACCGCTGCCCAGCTCCTGAAGGCCTATCAGGAAAAGATAGGTTTCTATCGGAGCGTTTTTTTCCGTGTCAAAATTTTCAATGAAAAATTGTTCTATCTTTTGCCAGTATTCCGTTTCGTTCATAAATTGTAATTATCAATTATCGTTTATCAATCATCAGGAGAAACGCATATTCCAGTGCATCTTCCTTCAGGGATTCAAATCTTCCACTCGCTCCGCCGTGTCCCGCGCTCATATCGGTCTTGAAAATCAAGAGATTGTCGTCGGTTTTCAATTCTCTTAATTTTGCGGTCCATTTTGCGGGCTCCCAATATTGCACCTGAGAGTCGTGCAGGCCTGTTGTGATCAGAACATGCGGATAGTTTTTCGCTTCCACATTGTCGTACGGCGAATATTCTTTCATATAGTGGTAATATTCTTCATCATCAGGATTTCCCCACTCATCATATTCTCCGGTGGTTAAAGGGATGGTCTCGTCGAGCATCGTGGTTACCACATCTACAAAAGGCACCTGTGCGACAATTCCGTTGAACAGGGAAGGTTCGTAATTCATCACCGCTCCTACCAGCAGACCTCCGGCACTTCCGCCCATAGCGTACATATGTTTTGATGAGGTATAGTTTTCTTTGATTAAAAACTTTCCGGCATCGATAAAATCGAAGAATGTATTTTTCTTAAACAGCATTTTCCCTTCTTCATACCATTCTCTGCCCAGGTATTCTCCGCCACGGATGTGCGCAATGGCATAAACAAAGCCTCTGTCCAGGATTGATAATCTTACATTGGAGAAACTGGCGTCCACCGTATGTCCGTAGCTTCCGTAACCATAGAGAAGCAATGGGGTTTCGGCAGATTTTTTCGTGTCTTTATGGTAGACCAGGGAAATAGGAATTTTGGTTTCCCCATCTCTGGAATCTGCCCAGATTCTTTCTGAAATATAATTTTCAGGGAAAAATTTTCCGCCCAACACCTCCTGCTGTTTCAGAAGTTTTGTGGTTTTTTCCTTCATGTTGTACTCATACGTTGAGCTTGGTTGTGTTAAAGACGTATATCCATAACGCAGAACTTCCGTGTCGAACTCCAGGTTTACCCCGATATAAGTGGTGTAGGTAGGATCTGAAAATGGCAGATAATGGGATTCCTGTGTTTTTTCGTCGATGATTTTAATTTGCAGCAGTCCTTGCTCACGCTCTTCAAGAACCAGATAGTTTTTAAAGATCTCAAAGCCTTCCAGCAAAACTTCCGGGCGGTGGGGAATCACATCTACCCAGTTTTCCATGCTGCAGTTGTCTATTTTCGTCTTAACTATTTTAAAATTAAATGCATCGTCTGCATTGGTTATAATGTAGAATTCATCCTCATAATGTTCTACGGAATATTCCAGGTCGTCTATCCTCGGCTGAATGATCGTCCAGTCAGCAAAAACATTGTCGGAAGGAATAAAGCGGTGCTCATCTGAAATTGTGCTGGAACTTGCGATGAAAATATATTCGAGAGATTTCGTTTTAAAAACATTTACATCAAACGTGTCATCGGTTTCGTGAAAGATCAGAACGTCTTCTGATGCATCTGTTCCAAGCCTGTGCCTGTACACCTGAAATGCCCGTAAACTTTCGTCTTTTCTGATATAGAAAACATGTTCATTGTCATTTGCCCATACCGCCTTACCGGTGGTATTTTCAATTTTATCAGGGAGAATCTGGCCTGTTTTAAGGTCTTTGAAATTAATGGTGTAAATTCTGCGGCTCACATTATCCGACGAGAAAGAGGCCAATGCATTATTCGGGGCGACGGCAACGCTTCCTACCTCAAAATAATCCTGTCCTTCCGCAAGTATATTAACGTCGAGAATGATTTCCTCATCGTTGTCCAGGCTCTGTTGCTTTCTGCAGAATATGGGATATTCTTTTCCTTCTTCATAGCGCACGATATACCAATATCCGTTGAAAAAATACGGAAGAGATTCATCATCTTTTTTATAACGGGCTTTCATTTCCTCAAAAAGATCTTCCTGCAGCTTTTCTGTATCTTTCATAACAAAATCTGCATAAGCATTCTCTTCTTCAAGATATTTTATCACCTCCGGATTTTCTCTTTCGTTGAGCCAGAAATAAGGGTCGATTCTTTTATCACCGTGTGTTTCAAGTACTTTTTCTATTTTTTTTGCCTTTGGAGCTTCCATTCAATATTAATTCTTGTTCAAATTTAGTTAAAAAAAAACCATCTTTCCTTTATGAAAAGACGGTTGTATTATATTTTACCGTAAAACTTACTTGTGAAGTGTTTTAATGTATTTTTCAAGTGCCATGGTCATGGAAGGTGTTTCCTTTGTAGGGGCCATTAAATCTACTTTCAGCCCGGCATCTTCAGCGGCAGCCAGTGTCGTGGTACCAAATACGCCGATTTTTGTCTCCTCTTGTTTAAAGTCAGGGAAATTCTGCTGTAAAGATTTTATTCCCTGTGGGCTGAAGAAAATCAGCATATCATAATCTTTAACATTGATATCCGTAAGGTCACTGCAAACGGTTCTGTACATGATGGCTCTTTTCCAGTCTACATTGGAGGCTTCCATTGTTTTTACAATATCAGGACTCAAAACGTCTGACGAAGGCAGCAGGTACTTTTCTGTCGGGAATTTTTTGAATAAAGGAAGAAGATCAGAGAAATTCTTTTCACCGAAGCTGATCTTTCTTTTTCTATACACAATATGCTTCTGCAGGTAATTGGCGATGGCTTCCGACTGGCAGATGTATCTCATCGTGTCAGGAACCGCAAAGCGCAGCTCTTCCGCTAATCTGAAGTAATGA
>JBMDXW010000389.1:0-9618 GCA_048594965.1 Chryseobacterium sp. | reverse complement strand
GTAGTTTTACCATGGTCAACGTGACCAATAGTACCAATGTTCAAGTGTGGTTTGTTACGATTAAACGTTTCCTTTGCCATGATTTAAAATTATTTATTTATTGTTTTTCAAATTTTCGGTGTGCAAATATAATGAATTTTTAAATACCAAAACCTTTTTCTCAAAAAAAGTTTCAATATTCATATCCAATGAAGCACAAACCTTATATTTCAATGTATTGAGATTGCAAATTTACACAAATTTCTTAATTGAAAAAATCCTGATCAAGCTTTTCACGAAATTATAAACTATCTCTTTAATCCTGAACAGGATAGAACTGTCAAACAACTGCCAAAAATATATTCTGATTGATATTTTTAATAACTGATAACCAATACTGACTAAATGAAGCGTCTCAGAAACAAACTTCCCGAGACGCTTTAATATATAAATGAAACAATATTACATCTGCTGCGACCTTTTGGTCCTGTTGAAAATCCAGAAGATGATCGGGAAAATCAGTAGGGTAAGGACGGTGGCCGTAATCAATCCTCCGATGATGACAATGGCCAGCGGCTTCTGCGATTCGGAGCCGATGCCTGTGGATAATGCGGCCGGCATCAATCCGATTGAGGCCATCAAAGCGGTCATGATCACCGGACGTGTTCTTGATTTTACTCCGTTTAAAATAGCGTTGTCCAGATTCAATCCGTTCTTGACGTTCTGGTGGAATTCAGTAATAAGGATGACTCCGTTCTGGATACAGATGCCCAACAGGGCAATCATCCCTACCCCGGCTGAAATTCCGAAGTTGATTCCCGTCACATGCAGGGCAATAATTCCCCCGATCAATGCGAAAGGTACATTCGCCAGTACCAGCAAAGAGTCTTTCATATTTCCAAACAGGACAAACAACAGGAAGAAAATTCCAAGAATACTGATCGGCACTACCTGCGTGAGCCTTTTTGAGGCCCGCTGCTGGTTTTCAAACTGTCCGGTCCAGCCGACAGAATATCCGTCCGGAAGCTCAATTTTGGATACCGCTTTTTGCGCATCGGCGATGGTACTTCCTAAGTCGCGGTCACGGATAGAAAATTTAATCCCGATGTATCTTTTGATATCGTCCCGGTAAATAAATGCGGCTCCGTTATCTTTTACAATCGTGCTAATCTCTTTTAAAGGGATCTTAGCACCGTCCTGCGTAGGCACCATCAGGGCTGCAATATCGTTTTCGTCTTTCCTGTATTCCTGGGAATAGCGCAGACGGATCGGGAATTTTCTTTCCCCGTCGAACATTTCTGAAGCGGTTTTTCCACCGAAAGCCATTTCCAGCACCGACTGCGCGTCGTCCGGCATAACGCCGTAAGCCGCCATCTTATCCCGGTCCAGTACAACACTCACTTCCGGCTGTCCGATGTTTTTAATAATTCCGGCATCTTTTACACCCTTGATGTCTTTTACCTGCTTCAATACTTCTTCAGCCAGCCTATCGAGGGTTTGAAGGTTATCTCCGTAGATCTTGATTCCGTTTTCGGCTTTAAAACCCGCTACGGCTTCCGCCACGTTGTCGGAGATCGGCTGGGAATAATTGAAGGTTATTCCCTGGTAATTCCTGAGCTTCTTATCGATTTCCTCGATCAGCTCTTCATAGGTAATTTTCCGTTTCCAGTCTTCTTTCGGTTTAAGATTGACAGCGAACTGTACGAATCCGAATCCGTTCGGGTCGGTTCCGTCGTTGCTCCTTCCGGTCTGCGCGAGTACATCCGTAACTTCCGGAAAGCTCATGATGTCTTTTTTCAAAAGGTCTGCGGTCTTTAAAGATTCCTTCAGAGAGGAACTCATCGGCATTTCCGCGGTGATCCACAATGATCCTTCATTTAATTGAGGTAAAAATTCCGTTCCCAGAAATTTTGCAGAGAATAAAGTGGCTGCCAGGAACGAAATGGCAACGATCAGGCTTAATTTTTTATGTTTAAAAGTATAGTTAAACCCTTTCAGGACACTTCGGTCCCAGAAATTTACGAAGGGGTTGTTCTTTTCCTTTACATTTTTATTTAAAAGGATATGGGAAAGCACCGGCACCAGGGTCAACGTAAAGATCAAAGCGCCCATCAGGGCAAATCCTAAAGTAAAGGCTAGTGGCGAGAACATTTTTCCTTCTACCTTCTGGAAAGAAAAGATTGGGATCAGCGAGGTGATGATAATTAATTTTGAAAAGAAAATCGCTTTTCCAAGGCCTGTCCCCGTCTGTTTGATCCAGCCGGCTTTGGCCATTTTATTGAATTTTTCATCCCCATATTTGTGGGCCTTATGATCGAGCATCACAAAGAGCCCTTCCACCATGACGACGGCGCCATCGATGATGATCCCGAAATCCACAGCTCCCAGCGATAATAAGTTGGCACTCATCCCCGCCATTTTTAGGCACAAGAAAGCAAATAACAAGGATAAAGGAATGATGATGGAAACAATGAGTGTCGTTCTCCAATCGGCCATAAAGATCAGCACGATTACTGTTACCAGGACAATTCCTTCGATCAGGTTGTGCATTACGGTATGGGTAGTGAAATCCATCAGGTTGTCCCGGTCGTAGAACGTCACCATTTTTACATCTTTCGGAAGGATCTTTTCGTTCAGCTCTTTAATTTTAGCTTTTACACCTACCAACACTTCGCGGGGATTTTCCCCTTTCCGCATCACGACGATTCCTTCCACGGTATCTTCCTGGTTGTTGAGTCCGGCCTGCCCTACCCTCGGCATCGAGCTTTCATGCACATCCGCCACATTTTTCACGAGCACCGGGTTTCCACTGTCATTCTGTATCGTAATATTTCCGATATCGGTTACCGATTTTACCAATCCTATTCCGCGCACCACATACGCCTGTCCGTTTTTCTCGATAACATCTCCTCCTACGTTCAGATTGCTCTTTGTAACGGCATCGTAGACCTGAAGCGGTGTGAGGTTGTACTTATCCAAAGCTCTCGGATCGATGCTTAGCTCAAAAACTTTATCCTGCCCTCCGAACACGTTGATGTCTGCCACACCCGGAACGCCTCTCAAAGCCCTGTCGATGACCCAGTTTTGTAAAGTGAGCAGCTCACGGGAATCTTTGTTTTTACTCTGCAAAGTATACCTGAAAATTTCCCCGGTCGGTCCGTAGGGCGGCTGGACTTCAGGATCCACTTCATCGGGAAGATTGACAGTCCGAAGCTGGTTGTTTACCTGGTTTCGGGCAAAGGTATCGTCTACCCCGTCATCGAAAAGGATTTTAACGATCGAAAGACCGAACATCGTCGTGCTTCTTACACTGGTTTTCTTTTGCACCGGACTCATCGCCAGCTCGATGGGTGTGGTAACGAAACGCTCTACTTCTTCGGCACTCCGCCCGTTCCATTGGGTGATGATTACGATCTGGGTGTTGGTAACGTCTGGGAAAGCTTCAATGGGCATGTTTTTGAAGCTGATGAATCCCGAAACCGCCAGAATCGCTACCCAAATGAAGGTAAATGCTTTATTTTTTAACGAAAAAGCAATTATATTTTTAATGAATTTGTTCATGATGGATTTTTTGTTTTAAAAGCAAAGGGGCACAAAGATTTCTTTAACAAGCTATGTGTTTTGATTAGCAGATAATCCGACTGGCTTGGCATAACACGTTTGACTTCGTCGAATCTTCGGTTTCACTCAGCAAAGAAATTGAATCTAAATCATTGATAAAATGTAATCTTTATAGAATTATTAAGTGATCAAAAGCATAAGTAATATTTCTTTTAATCAAGTTAAATCTTTAATTGAATCTTACCGGTCTACCAGCTTTTAACTGTTCAGTGAGCGGTAAATCAATAACTGATTGTTTGTGATCACCTGCTCCCCTTCGGACAGGCCTTCGGAAATATAAGTAACATCACCAACCTGTTTCAGAACTTTTACCTCTTTCACTTTTACGTCCGTCCTGGTTTTAAAAACCACTACAAAGCTTCTGTTGTCATCAAAAATGACGGCTTTGGAAGGAACGGTAAGCGCCGTCGTATTCTCCGAGTTGATGACCTTGATGGTTGCTTTACTTTCAGGGATCAGCAGCCCGTTCTGGTTATCGAGAACCACTCTTGCCTGCATGGCATTGGTCTGCGGATCAATAATTTTGAATATTTTATCAATTTTCCCGTCAAAAACTTTATCCGGGTAAGACAAGGTGGAAACCTGTGCTTTCATGCCGAGGCTGATCTTATCGATATCGGATTCGTTCACATTCATGATGGCCCAGACGTTTGAGGTATTGGCGACATCAAAAATATTATCGCTGCGGTCACTTCTCAGCTGCATATCTTTGTTGATGTTCTTCTGAACAATATAGCCGCTGATCGGAGCTACCACGCTGTAAATATTCCCTTTTTTCACATTGTAGACGGTACTTACCGCGCTGGCCCGCTGCATCTGGTCCTGGGCTTTCTGGAGCTGGCTCTTGGCTTCGAGCACATCCCTTTCGGTATTCAGCTTTCCCTCATACATTTCCTTGGCTACCCGGAGGTTATTCTGGGCTACCACCAGATCGGTCCGGGCATCGCTCACATCTTTCTGAACTTCCGCCAGCTCGGTACTCCGGATGGTCGCCAGTACCTGGCCTTTCGTTACATGGTCTCCCAGTTCAACATTTACGCTTAGTACGTTTCCACCCACCAATGGGTAAACGTCGATGTAGCTGTTCTTGTCTGCCGAGATCTTTCCGTAGAAATTATAGTCGTCTTCAATATACTTTTTTTCAACTTTTGCCAGGTCGATGGATTTCAGCATGGTGTTGCTCAGCTCAAATCCTTTTTTGGCCTGCGGTTTCGGATCTGCTTCCTTTTTGGAGCACGATAAAACGGACAGAGCCACCATTACCGGAATTATATATTTTTTCATGTTTAATAGAAGATTTTCGTTTGTACCAGTTGATTCAGTTGTTCTGCGGACTGTATGATTTGGTTTTTCATGTCGTAGATCTGTAGAGCGGTTTCCCGGTAGCTGTCCATGAAATCCGTAAATTCGATGAGGCTGATGTTGCCTTTTCTGAAATTGCTCAGCATTCCGTTGTAGACCATTTCCATATTGTTCATATCGGCAGGCTTGATTTCCGTGAGCTGATCGTACTGGGTTTTCCAGGTTTTATACGCGGCCTGCACTTTTGTTTCCAAGGTTAACTTTTGGAAGTCCGCATTTTTCTGGTTCTGCTGGATGGCGAAATTGGCTTTTTCCACGTTTCCTTTATTCGATTTCCATAAAGGCAAAGGGATACCCACCATCAGGTTGACTTCATTTTTGAAGGTTCCTCCGTTCTGGTCCCATCCGGCTCCGAGGTTCAGATCCGGAACATTCAGCGATTTCTGCCATTGGGCGTACAGCTTGCTGTTGTCGATCAGTTTAAGATTATACTGATAATCCGCATTGTTCTCCAGGGCTTTCTTCTGCAGTTCGGTCTCGTCCCCGAAAGGCTGTGCTGCCAGGATGTCAGTGGCTTCCGAATCCGAAAGCTGAGGATCGATGTCATCCGTAACTCCCGTAAGCACTTTCAGGGTTTGCTCAAATTCAAGGATATTTTTATTGATCTCCACTTTATCGTTATTAAGCTGAATGACAATACTCTGGAGCCTTACCTGGTCTTTTAAGGATACATTGCCTTTAGCAGACTGTACCCGGTACGCAGCAAGGAGATCATTCATATACCCCAGCTGCTTATTGGTATTTTCAAGCTTCAGCTGTTCGTAGTAAAGATCAAAATAGGCCGAACGAAGCTGTGACCTCAGGTCCACCAGGAGCTGTGCAAACTGGAGCTGCGCCAGTTCTTTATTGGATTTTGCAAAGGCGATCTCGTTCTTCTTTTTACCGCCCATGTAGATCAGTTGGGTTACCTGTGCACCTTTGGCGTGTCCGGCATCAAAAATTTTCCGGCCTTCCGGATTATAGGCATTGATCTGGCCGCTCAGCTGCGGCAGGTCCCAGATTTTAGACTGAAGAATATCGGCATCTGCCATATTGATATTATACTGTTCGGCAAGCAGTTGCAGATTGTTCTTCTGAAATGCTTCTTCACAATCCAAAAGTGACATTTTCTGCTGTGCTGCCACAAATGAGGAAATGATGATAAACAGCCCTGCGAATTTATTCATTTTGGTCATTTTTATGATACAAAGGTGTCTTTATGGAATTAAAATGCTCTTAAAGAATCCTTAAAAAAAAATTAAATTTGGTTTAAGGCCTCCATTCAAAACTTTTTATTCTTCATAAATTATATATAAAAAAAGTTAAAAAGTTCCTTAAATTTAAAAAATTACCTGTTAATTTTAAAGACTTTGTAAAATAATTTAACTTATGAATCTATATGATCATGTAAAATGTTTATCGCTATTGCTGAATGATGAATGGGTTCCGGAAAAATATACCGGAATATAATGTAAATAAATTTGAAGGAGAGTTTAGAAGGATTTATTTTTTGAAAATCACACTGAATTTATTCATTAGCTCAGCCGGTGCCGTATAGATGATTTCGGCACCATGATATTCCAGTATTCTTTTTACGATTCTCAGCCCCAATCCGGAACCGGAAATGTTCTGGGAATTTTTACCTCGCTTAAATGCTTCAAATAATTTCAGCTGCTCTTCTTCCGGGATGGTGTTGCCGTGGGAAATGACGTCTACTACGAAATGCCGATCATTTTCCGTAATCAAAACGTCCATTTCCATGTTATCAGAATAGATGGCGGCATTCTTGAAAAGATTGATGAATACGATATCCAACAACGACTGAACACCTTTTATCGTCAGCAGCGCATCTTCGGAAGTATCTTCGGAGATCTGAAAATCCATTTTAAGGTTGGGATAACTTTTTTCCACCGCTTCAAAAGATTCAAAGATCACTTCATCGATCCGTACTTCTTCATAAATACTCTGGATGTTCTCCTTATCAAATTTCGTTAAAAGGAGTAAAGAGTTGGTGAGATCCGACAGCTGGTAGACGTCTCTCCGGATCTGCTGAAGGGACGACAGGGTTTCGGGGGTGTGCTGTCCGAATTTAATGAGATTTTCCAACTGAAAGGCCATTCTGGTAATCGGTGTCCGGATTTCGTGGGAAGCACTGGCCGTAAAGTCTTTCTGCGACTGGAACACATCGTCCAGCCTGCCGATCATCGTATTAAAGGATTTTGCCAGCACATTGATCTCGTCATTGGAATCGCGAACGGGAATCTGCGTCGTAAGCTTATGGGCTGTCACTTCAGAAATTTCCTGGTTCAGGTCTTCCAGCGGCTTCAGGAACTGCCCCATGAAGTAATAGCTGAAGAAGCCGATCAGAAGCGTGCTCATCACATAAGCTGTAATTAGAAGATATTTCAGATAGGCCAGCTTTGAGTTTCCATTGGTATCGTAAGCGCTGGTCAGAATATAATAGTTTTCACCATTGATGGTTCGCAGGGCCGCATAAATTTCAGGAACCGTCTTTTCAGAATAAATAACCTTCTTATCATCCAGCGCTTTGAGCAGGGAACTGTCCCAGGTGACATTCCGGTCTTTGATCGTGCTGTAGATAAGTTCTTTGTTGGAATTGAAAATCAGAATGGTTTCGTTTAAAAGGATGTTATCGGAGTTTTCATTGAAAAAAACCGGTGCCTCTTCCTCAAAGTCCTTGGATTTGGCAATGAAATGCGAAGTGAATTCCAGCCTCTGCCTGAATCTTTCCTTGAATTCATCCTTCCGGAAATCATTAAAGGACATATAGATTACCGCAAGCACAATGCCGAAAAGCAGTGAAAAGGCAATACTGAGGCTGAGCGCAATCTTCCTTTTTAACGACATATCTTTTCTATAACGGACTTAAATAATACCCAAAGCCGGACCGCGTATGGATCAGTTTGACTTTAAAATCCTTATCAATTTTTTTTCTCAGGAAGTTAATGTATACTTCTACCGTGTTGGTGTTCGTATTGAAATTATGCTCCCAGACATGTTCCGTGATCTGCTGTTTGGAAACCGTTCGCCCCTGCGCTTCCGCAAGGTAGGCCAACAGCTGGAATTCTTTTAGCGTAAGGCTGATTTCATTGCCACCGCGGTAGACCTTCTGTTCGGTTTTATTCACAATCAGGTCATCAATACGGATAATTTCCTGGTCATTTGTTTCGGAAGGCGCTTTTCTTCGTAATAGAGAGTTCATCCGCAGCAGCAGCTCCTCAAACTGGAATGGTTTCACCAGATAGTCGTCTGCCATTCTTGTAAAGGCATCTTTTTTATCTGAAAGGTCTCCGTACGCGGAGATGATGATGATCGGGGTATTTTTATCGAAAGAACGGATGGTCTGGCAGACATCCAGCCCGTTGATTTTCGGGACATTGATGTCGAGCAGGTACAGGTCATAAGAACTGTTTTTAATCTGGCGGAGAAAAGTTTCCCCGTCGTAAATTTTATCACAGGTAAAATGGTTTGATTCCAGGAACTTACAAAGCTCTGCCGAAAGAATGAGATCGTCTTCCAATAAAAGGATATTCATCGAAAATTATTTTATACGAATGTAACGAAAATTTTCAGGATGGTAAAGCGGGATCAGATCGGGATCCAAGTTTTAATTTAATTTTAAGAATAAAAATTACAAACGATATTTTGATTAACGCTATGATCGCAAAGTTTCTGGGTAATCATACTGCTTATTTTTCGTTCGCAAGGGCGTTTCACTCAGCAAATGACAGCAGTATTATATGAACATGAATCAAGATTATAGGCTGGAAAAAGGAAGCGGGAGGCTGGAAGTTTTTGCCAACAGTACAGCAATCATTGACAAGTTTCAGATCAACATTTTATTCAATCTCAAAGAATCATCAATTTTATCAGTAAAACTTAAATTTAAAACCTAAAATATTCACTGCTGTCATTTGCTGAATATAAACTGAAAGTTTACGAATATAGTTCAGTCCCTGCGCTCGGAAACTACATTGTCCTCCAAATAAACTTACCTTTGCGTTGATACCATTAAAAAAGAATTCTTCCCAACAACGAAACAACCTTCTCTTACAAATAATTTAGCTCAAGGATCGATACTATTTAAAGATCATTGACTGATTTAAAATTAAATTGTAACCATTCAAATATCCACAGCTATCATTTGCTGAGTGAAACGCCCTTGCGCCCGGAAAAATATGCGGTATCTTAAATAAAGTTGCCTTTGCGCCGGTAGCGTTAAAGAAGAATTTTCTCGACAACAAACGCTGGAAATAAAAAAATCCCGAAAGAATCGGGATTAGAATCTGAGCCAACTACGGGACTTGAACCCGTGACCTCTTCCTTACCAAGGAAGCACTCTACCGCTGAGCTAAGTCGGCCTAAACCAAAAAATCACACCGGAAAGCGTGATTTTTTTGAGCGGAAGACGGGGGTCGAACCCGCGACATTCAGCTTGGAAGGCTGACGCTCTACCAACTGAGCTACTTCCGCAATTTTGTTTCCAAAATTATTGGTAACGCTGTGCAAACTTAAAGAAAATCCTTTATTCATGCAACTTTTTTTTCTAATATAAAATGTGGGGAGAGCAGGATTCGAACCTACGAAGCCGAAGCAACTGAGTTACAGTCAGTCCCATTTAGCCACTCTGGAATCTCCCCAGATATTTTATATTAA
>JBMDXW010000388.1:0-1596 GCA_048594965.1 Chryseobacterium sp. | reverse complement strand
TGTCATAGAACCTTAAACAGAGATTACACAAAAATTTATTTTTGATGAAAATCTAAAGGTAAACAACGGAAGACTTTTACAAGAAACAGTAAAGGTCAATAACCGGTGAATGCAGAAATCCGGAATAAGCTGCGCTGAGCTAAATGCCAGCTTTTCAATAAAATTCAAGTAGTAAATTGTATATATTATTCCAAAAAGCGCTCCCAAAATAATCGGGAGCGCTTTTCTATGATAACTAACTTTAATATTTTCTTATACGTTGAATCTGAAGTGCATGATATCACCGTCTTTTACGATATATTCTTTACCTTCTACCGAAAGCTTACCGGCTTCTTTTACTTTCGCCTCGGAACCGTAGTTCACATAGTCGTCGTATTTGATTACTTCGGCACGGATAAATCCTTTTTCAAAATCGGTGTGGATTACTCCTGCAGCCTGAGGTGCGGTCCAGCCCTGTCCGATGGTCCAGGCTCTTACTTCTTTCACCCCAGCCGTAAAATAAGTCTGAAGCTTCAGAAGGTCATACGCTTTTCTGATCAGACGGTTAACTCCCGGCTCTGTAAGTCCCAATTCATCAAGGAAAATTTCTCTTTCTTCGTATGTCTCCAGTTCATTGATATCCGCTTCGATCTGAGCTGCCAATACAACCACTTCCGCTCCTTCATTTTTAGCCATTTCTTCGATCTTACCGATCCAGTCATTTCCGTTTTTAATGGAATTCTCATCTACATTACACACGTAAAGCACTGGTTTATTCGTTAGCAGCTGAACATCAGCGATGATTGATTTGGTAAAATCGTCTGTCGCAAATTCTCTGGCATTTTTACCATCTTCAAGAAACTTCTGAAGGTTCTGTAAAGTTTCGTAGGTCAGGATATCTTCTTTCTTTCCGGATTTGATAAACTTTTTAGCTTTTTCTACGGCCTTTCCTACGGTCTCAAGATCTTTCAGCTGAAGTTCGATATCGATAATTTCCTTATCTCTCATCGGATCAACGGAACCTTCCACGTGCACGATATTCCCGTTATCAAAACATCTCAAAACATGGATGATGGCTTCACACTCCCTGATGTTGGCCAGGAACTGGTTTCCGAGACCTTCCCCCTTGCTGGCACCTTTTACGAGACCTGCGATATCAACGATTTCCACAACGGCCGGCAGTACACGTTCCGGTTTTACTATTTTTTCAAGCTCAAACAATCTCTGGTCAGGTACGGAAACCGTTCCGAGGTTGGGTTCGATGGTACAGAAAGGATAGTTGGCCGACTGGGCTTTAGCATTGCTCAGGCAGTTAAAAAGGGTTGATTTACCTACATTCGGTAAGCCTACGATTCCACATTTCATAACGTCAGATTCAAAAGTTTAATGTTTACCGTTCAATGTTTCATGCTATCAGAACACTGAACTTTCAGCGTGCAAAGATAGTGATTTTAGGGTGAGTTTCATAATAAAAAAATCTGCCGCTTATCCAGCGGCAGATTTTTCATAATTTCAGTTCACCATAAGGTTTTTATGGGTTGTCTCCTGTGGCTTCCTGCGCCAGAGGTACATCGTTTGGTGCTTTTTCCAATGTCTTGTCCAAAGTAAATAACGACT